>JBEDEI010000001.1:0-18773 GCA_041175765.1 Actinomycetota bacterium
TAGCAACCTTCCAGATTGTGCAGGCGCCGATCGTGCACCTGCATCACGCGTCGAACTGTTCTAATCACACCGCTATGGGTTACCACGAGCGATTTTTGACTGCGAATCATTGCATCACGAAGTGCGTCGGTAGCGCGTGCAAAGACCGCGTCCGGTGCCTCAAAGTTTGGTGGTGTGCGACGATCGCGAAGATAGTTCGGATATGCAGCCTCAATTTCATGTTCCCGTAAACCCTCCCACGGGCCCACGTCTGTCTCTACGAGGCGATCATCAACATGAACGTTGGTGAGCCCCAGTTTTTCGGCGATGATCAACGCAGTTTCGTGGGCTCGGGTGAGCGAACTCGCCACGATGTGATCAATGCCGATGCCAAGTGCGGAGATTCGTTGCGCAGCCTCAGCAGCCTGCGCGCGGCCGGCATTGGTGAGCTGCGTGTCGGCGCGCCCCTGCCATTTGCCCAGCACGTTCCATTCGGACTCTCCATGACGCACGACGATGAGCCTGACCCCAATTGAAGGCACGCTGGTGTGCTGCGAGGCGTCGGTCGGAGTCGAAGAGGTCATGATGTGCCCGTCGCAGGGTAGTGGCTTGGGTACGATGTCGTCGTGGCGCGTGTCGTTCTTTTTGCTTCAGCGCGCGAAGCCGCAGGTCGGTCGCGTGAAGTTCTGGCCGGTACCACCGTTGCAGAGGTGCTCAACGCCGCCAAACAGCAGTTCGGGCCATCGTTTGAAGCGGTGCTTGCATCGTGCACCGTGTGGGTGAACGGTGAAGCATGCACACCAGAAACTGCGGTCAGTGATGTCGACGAAGTTGCCGTCTTGCCCCCCGTGTCGGGTGGTGCTGGTGAACTGAGCGAACTCAGCCTCGCCACCGTTCGTGCTCGCCGTGCCGAACTGCAAGCAACTGAAGACACTGTGTCGTTCGTACGGCGGTTGGCGCAGGGCCGATTGGACATTGCGCGCGACGAAGCACAGCGCCGCACGAGTGGCGATGCGCCACAAGATGACGTGACCGATGAAATTGCCCGGGTGTTCTCCACTGAACGTGGTACGGGTTCGAATCGACCGCCGCGCGATACCGCCGTGGTGACCGATCACCCGCTACTCAACGAACTCGAAGCGCTGTGCGTGAACGTGGGCTTTGGTGACGTGAGAAATCTGGATGACACCGAACTCGCAACGTGCTGCACCCAACTCGCTGAATTTGAAGCCCGCATGTCGACACAACGCAAGGAGTTGTTCGCACAAATCGACGTGTTGTCCAACGAGTTGGTGCGGCGCTATCGCTCGTCATCGAATGTGGATGCCCTACTCGACGAAAGTCGTTAGTAGTGCCGAATCGCAAGCGCCCAGATCTAGGCACGTTCATCCGTCAACAACGGGAGATCGCACAACAGTCCATTCGTGATCTAGCGAAGCGCGCCGGAGTGTCGAACCCGTATCTTTCACAGATTGAGCGCGGGTTGCGTAAACCTTCGGCCGACATCCTTCAACAAATCGCCCGTGCTTTGGAGATTTCCGCCGAGACGCTGTACGAGCGTGCGGGAATGCTCGATCCAAAGGAAGCCCAAGGCAATGCCGTGGTTGATGCTGTGGCCAACGACATACGCCTTAATGATGAGCAAAAGCAAGCGATGCTGGCGATTTACCGCAGCTTCGTAGCGGGAGATTCACCGCCAGCCAGATAGGTTCAAAAGCCCATGGCTGCAACCCCTGCGCAGCGCGTTGCCGTGCTGTCTTTGCACACGTCACCGCTGGTCCAACCCGGTGTCGGTGATGGCGGTGGCATGAATGTGTATGTGCGGGAGCTCACATCATCGCTTGCCCGACTGGGCGTCGAGTGCACGACATACACACGCGCCTGGAAACCTGGGCTGCCCGATGTGGTGGAAATCGAGCCGAATCATCGGCTGGTGCATGTGCGAGCAGGTGACTTCGATTTGCCCAAGGAACAACTCGGCGAGATCGTGCCGGAGTTCACCGATACCGTCGGCCACCATCTGCGTCACCATGCACCGGCACAGGTCATTCATGCCAATTACTGGTTGTCGGGTTGGTCTGGACACCTACTGAAACACGATCTGAACCTGCCGCTCATTACCACGTTCCACACGTTGGCGCGGGTCAAGGCGATGCATGGTGATGCAGAGTCGGTAGAGCGCGATGCTGTTGAATCAGCAATCATCGGTTGCAGCGATGCAATCTTCGTATCGTGCGAAGAGGAGCGTGCACTGTTTCGCGACATCTACGGCTCCTCGCCAGGCACCGTTGAAGTGATCACACCGGGTGTCGATCGCGCATACTTCTCGCCCGGTAGTCGCTCCGGTGCGCGGAGTGCGCTCGGGTTGGGGGCCCATCCCGTGCTGCTGTTCGTCGGTCGCATTCAAGCACTCAAGGGTGTCGACGTGGCGGTGGAGACACTGGCCAGTCTCACTGATACGACAGCCGTACTCCTCGTCGTGGGTGGTGCAAGTGGCGCCGAGGGTGAGGCAGAACTCGCGCGAGTCAAGCAGCTTGCTCATCAGTACGGCGTGACTGCACGTGTAAAGTTCCTGCCCCCGCAGCCACACCACTTGTTGGCAACGTATTACCGTGCGGCAGACGTCGTACTGGTACCGTCACGAAGCGAAAGTTTCGGTCTCGTGGCGCTTGAGGCTTCGGCCTGCGGCACTCCTGTCGTTGCCACTGCCGTTGGCGGGCTTTTGTCACTCGTAGAAAACGATGTCAATGGTTACCTCGTTCCGGATCGTGACGCCGAGATGTTTGCTCGCCGAGTTTCACAAGTATTGGGTAATCCGTCGCTTGCTGCGCAACTCGGCACTCAGGCAGTTGCGCGCAGCGCCGGCTACTCCTGGCAACACGCGGCGATGCGTATGCGCCGTGTCATTGCCGAGTTTGCCGTTCGCGATCTCGTGTCGTGTGAGTAGGTCGCAATGAGCGATCTCTTTGACGAAAGTCAGCGAGCCACGCTCGAGCGTCGGATCGATGAGTGGCTCGCGACCGTGCACAATCAGCATCCGAACACGGTTGCTGCAGGTCGTGCCAGTGAAGAACCAGATCGTTGGATGGTACGACTGCGCGGCGAAGCAAAGGAATTCACCACCATCTGGCTGCGCCTCGGTCAGCGCACATTGCGCTACGAAACCTATGTAATGCCATACCCAGAAGAGAACGCTGCGGAAGTGTTTGAGTCGCTACTGCGCCGCAACGAACGACTCGTTGGTGCGCACTACGCCCTCGGCGCTGAAAATGCGGTGTTTCTCACCGGCGAGTTGGTGCTTAGTGCGGTAGTGGAGTTGGAACTTGATCGAATCATCGGCACGTTGTACGCCACCGTCGAAGCCCACTTCGACGAGTTGGTGCGTCGAGGTTTTGCCAGTCGCTTTATGTCATCTCAGTAGCCTTCGCATCGTGGGTAAACAGCCAAAACTTGCGGTTGTCGGTGGCGGCAACATGGGTTCGGCTTTGGTTCACGGGCTTTTGCGTGGCGGCCATTCGGCGAGCAGCCTCACGGTGGTGGAAGTCAGCGCCACCACGCGAGATGAACTCGCGCGCGTGTTCCCGAACATCGGGATTACAGGATCACTTTCGTCTTGTGACGAAGCGATCATCGCCGTGAAGCCCCAAGATGTTGCATCAGCGTGTGCAATTGCCGTTGCGGCTGGTGCACAACGCGTGGTATCGATTGCCGCCGGGGTGTCGCTGGACTCGCTGCACAAAGCGTGCGGGGATGGAGTGCGGGTGATTCGTGCAATGCCCAATACGCCGGCATTGGTCGGCTTGGCCGCCACAGCGATGACCGCATCGTCGATGTGCACTTCGCAAGATCGAGCGTGGGCGCGAGCACTTCTGGAGACTGTCGGCATCGTGATTGAGGTAGACGAGGCGATGCTGGATGCTTTTACGGGGCTGGTGGGCTCGGGGCCCGCGTATGTGTTTTACGTTGCTGAAGCATTGCAGGCTGCTGGTGTTGCCGCGGGGTTCGACCACCAAACGAGTGCAACCCTTGTGGCGCAACTTTTCACTGGCGCCGCCAGCCTGCTGCAGCGTGAGCCTTTGCATGCTCGCGAACTACGCGAACGAGTGACATCACCGCAGGGCACCACGGCCGCTGGCATTTCCAAACTCAACGAGCAACGCGTTGCTGATGCAATCGTTGCTGCCGTGCAGGCAGCCACGCAACGCAGTAAAGAACTTGGCGCCCGATAGCGCGTAGAGGTCAGGATAGCAATCAAAAACATCTCTATTGGGTGTTGCATTTTCTGAAACGGTGCGTAAGGTAGGACAACAACAGATCACCGGTCGGCTTGCCGCACCGGGAGTCGCACCCGAAAGGGTTGCGCCGTATGGGTCGGTGCCGTCGGGGGGTTGGCACCGACCCTTACGTATTTTTCGGGTTGTTTTTGTGATTGTGGTTGCCGTCGGGGTCTGCTCGTAGCGTGACCAAGCGGTGAACACGAACCGGTACGACACCATTTCATTTCTTTCCGATTATGGAATTCGCGACGAATTCGTCGGCATTGTCAAGTGCGTGATCACTGATATTGCGCCACACGCAAAGGTGATTGACCTCACCCACGAGATTCCACCGTTTGATGTGCGAGCTGGATCGTTGGCGCTCGCGCGCTGTATCTCGTACGTGCCATCTGGGATCGTGCTGGCGGTCGTGGATCCAGGGGTTGGCACGGCACGCCGCGGTGTTGCAGTTTCCGTTGGTGGCGGTCGTGGCGTGCTCATCGGCCCTGACAACGGCTTGTTGTCGATGGGCACTGCCCTAGCTGGGGGTGCAGATGCCGCAGTAGTACTGAACAACCCCGAGTACCAACTCGGTGCACCCGGTGCCACGTTTGCAGGCCGCGATATTTTTGCACCAGCTGCCGCGCATTTGTGCAACGGCGTGCCGTTTGCCGAACTTGGCGATGCGGTGGACCCCAATCTGCTGATGCCTGGTGTCATACCGCTCTCGCGAACCGAAGCGGATGGAATCGTTGCCGAAATCACTTGGGTGGATCGCTATGGAAACTGCCAGCTGAACGTCGGGCCCGATGATGTGTCATCGCTGGGTATGCAATTGAGTGTGCTGCTCACTACATCGACGGGCGAACGTTCCACTCGTGCAGCGTCGATCGTGAATACCTTTGCCGATATCAACGGCGGTATCGGTCTCGTGATTGATTCATTCGGTATGTTGGCAATTTGCATTGATCGAGGATCTGCTGCAGAAGAGCTGTCCATCGGCGTGGGTGATGCGGTGACACTCTCTGCCTTAACCGAAACACCAAGCGTTACCACCTCGGTGCAATTGCGAAGCAACCCGAAGGGCAATTAATCGGTGTGGATAAGGTTGTCGTCGTGCGTCCTGCTACCACACTGGCACTCGGATTGTTGTTACTGGCAATATTCGCAGCAGGCCTCGCCTCGATACTCATGAGCTGAGCATGGCTACGAAGGGGGACCACCAGTGAACGTGGCACATGTACTTGAAGGACATGCTGCTGCATCACCCGCCATTGTGAGTCGCGGTGTGACCACATCGTATGGCGAGTTGCAATCACAAGTTGCTGCGATGCGCGGCGCATTTGCGGGTCTCGGCATCAGCAAAGGTGACCGTGTTGCATTGCTATGCGGCAACACCATTGAGTTTGTCGTTTCCTACTTTGCATGTCTTGGGAGCGGCATCGTGTGTGTGCCACTCAACCCCACTGCACCAGCGCCCGAATTACAGCGCGAGCTCGGTGTCGTGGGGGCACGTGCGGTGGTGATTGCTCCGTCTGCCGTGGCTGGATGGTCGGGGGTCGACCGTGCCGCACTTCCACATCTGACGCATGTAGTTGCCACCACCGGCGACCTTCACAACTCATTGCAGTTTCGTGAATTGCTCAACAGTGTTGCGGCGCCACTCGTCGAAGTGCAACCCGATGATCTTGCGATCATGTTGTTCACGAGTGGAACCGCAGGTTCACCGAAAGCGGCGATGTTGTCACACGGAAATTTGCAGTCGAATCTGGAACAGCTGGCGCTCGTCCGCACGCTCGATGACACCGACGTGGTGTACGGCGTGTTGCCGCTCTTCCATATCTTCGGGCTCAACGTTGTTTTGGCGTATTCGCTGATGCGTGGTTCGTCACTCGTGTTGATTGAGCGCTTTGACCCCGCAACCGCAGTAGAGACCATTCGCGATCGCAAGGTCACGCTCATCCCGGGGGCCCCGCCTTTGTGGATGGCCTTTGCGCAGATGCCCAATCTGCCCGCGGACACATTCGCTTCGGTGCGCACAGCATTGACCGGTGCATCCAAAATGCCCGAACACACCACACACACGCTCTTTGAACGATTCGGTTTGCTGGTGACCGAGGGTTACGGGCTGACGGAGTGTTCGCCAGTGGTGACCACTACTACCGATGTGGATCGTGATACGGCGTTGACCAAAATCGGCTCCATTGGGCGTGTGCTTCCAGGTGTGGAAGTGCGGCTCGTGGACGAAAGCGGAGAAAACAGCTTGCGGGGCGATGCGGGCGAAATCTGGGTGCGCGGCCCCAACGTGTTTCGTGGTTACTTCGAGGATGCGCAAGCGACTGCTCGAGCGCTCACCCCAGATGGTTGGCTGCGCACGGGTGACATCGCGGTCATTGATGACGACGGGTTTTTGTATCTGGTTGATCGGGCCAAAGATTTGATCATTGTGTCGGGCTTCAACGTGTATCCAGCCGAAGTTGAAGAGGCAATCCGTGAGCATCCAGCCGTTGCACAGGCTGCGGTTGTCGGAGTCGAGCATCCACACACGGGCGAAGCAGTTCGCGCCTATGTGGTGCTCCGCGCGGATGCACATCTCGATGAAGATGCACTTATCGACCACTGTCACGACCGATTGGCGCGCTACAAGTGCCCAACCAAGGTGCTCTTCGTGCCACAGTTGCCCACGGGGGCAACGGGCAAAGTGTTACGCCGCGAACTGCGCTAGGTGCGACGGCATTCGCCGACTCGGCACCAAGAATCCCACGAAGAGTATGACGACTCCAACGGACAGCGTGACGGTGAAGGCACGCTCTTCACCGAGGCGGCCGGCAAGTGAGCCACTTGCCGACAGCACCAGCGTGCCGATGGCAACCAACACGTTGCTGACAACGAGACGTTGTGCACTCACTGCGACACCGCGTTGCACAGATTTCAGTGCAGGGGAGCGGCGAGCAAGGAGGCGCGCAACGGACCACACCGCACCAACGATGATGACGAGTGCGGGAATGCCCGAACCCACTGCCGCCAGGATGCGCGGTAGCGCCCCGAAGTGATCGCGCGCACGCGGGAACTCATCGGCCGTGAACGGCCGGGTGGTTGGTGCGACAGCCATGACACCGATAGCGAACGCGCTGAGTAATGCGAGTGCTCGCCGCAGGGCGATGGCGATGCGATCACCAGCAAGCAGTGCAATGGTGCCGAGTGCCAACCAGGCCACGTTCAATACGGCGCCAGCGGTGAAAAACACGCGAAAAACGGCATTGGACCAGCCAGTTGCGGTGGCCCACCATAGAGCGAATGACCCAACGGCAAACAGTGCCATCGCAATTGACCAGGCCGAATGGTAAGTGAGGCGCCGTCGATGCCAGCGATCGGCAGTAATGAGCGCAAAGATAACGGCAATGAGGCTGGCGAATGCGGCGAACACCACGGTGAGTTGGTTCACGAAACCCACAGGCTAGACACGTTTATCGCAGTGCAAGCTGCCCACGGATGCCGTGGCATGCGGCACGCACCGAAGAATCGCTAGTGAAACTATGCGCAAGCACCGTACCCTGAGAGTTATGACTTCAGTCGATTCCGCAGCGTCACCTCGTCGTCGTCGAATTCCTGGTGCGGCGGTCAATCGCCTGCCGGTGTACCTGCAAATTCTGTCGGATCTCGAGCTCACCGAAACGGTGCAAGTGTCGAGCGACCAATTGGCTGCTCTTGCCAATGTGAATGCCGCAAAAGTGCGAAAAGATCTTTCCTATCTCGGCACCTACGGCACACGAGGTGTGGGTTACGAAGTTGCCTTTCTGATTTATCAAATCAAGCGTGAACTTGGTCTTCTGACCGAGTGGAAAACGATTGTTGTTGGAGCCGGAAATCTTGGTTCGGCGATCACCGTCAATGGTGGCTTTGCCTCACGCGGGTTTCCGGTGGTGGCCATTTTTGATGTCGATCCACGCAAGGTCGGCACAAAAGTTGGTGAACTCGTAGTGCGCAACCTTGACGAGATGCGCGAATTTGTTCGCACCCACAAAGTGCACATTGGTGTCTTGGCGGTGCCATCCACTGCCGCTCAATCCGTCGCCGACGATCTCGTTGCCGCGGGCATCGGTTCGCTGCTGAACTTTGCACCAGTGGTGCTGACTGCAACCAAAGGTGTCACCGTACGCAATGTGGACCTTGGTGTTGAATTGCAGATTCTTGGTTACCACGAACAAGCGCGTGGACAAGCGGCAAAACCAACAAGTCGCGTCACCGTATAGTTTCTCCAGGTCTCGTAGCCTGACGTGTAATGCGTCAGTTGATGTCGTGGCGAACTTGGGCGGCAATTGGTGCGCTACTGGTGTTGGCCACGGTGGTGCAGTTGATCACTGGGCGTGGGCCTCGTGGCGGTGATGACACTGGTGTTCAACCGACGGAACGGCGGGTTACTGCCATCGCATCGGTGATGGCGATTCAGCAGAGTGAAGCATTTGCAGTGATTGACGGTCTCACCGTGGGTTCGGCGACCATCTCGCTCGATGATGGTCGTCTGGTTTCGCTCACTCGTGACACCCCAGGTGAAGTTGACTGTGCAGACCGAGCAACACCAGCAGCGTGTGTTTTCCTTGCTGACATGCTCGGCGAGGGCGTGGTGTGGTACGCACTGATCAATGCTGATGCCCCAACGTCACGTACCGTCGCACTCCCCACGCTGGTGGACATGACCGATGGGGGAGACACGGGCGTCCTTGCCAACGGTTGGTTTGTCCCACTGGCGAACGGAGTCGTACGCACGTGTGCCGGCGAGCCGCGTTCACCGACGCTGCGGACATTCATTGAGTCGTTCACTGACAGAGGGATTCGTACCGTTCTTGATCTCGATCGCGATGAAGTCGTCGAAGTGATCTGCGAGAACTAGACGTTCAGTGGAGAAAAACGCGATCAGGCGTTTGGGGCTAGACGCACGATGCGGGCAGCCATTGCATAGGCAATCTCGGCTGGGCCTTTTTCGTCGGGCCGCAGCAAGTTGGCCATGATGCGCAGCACCCATTCCATCAACGTGCGGCTGTGGATACCAACGCGTGACAATTCGCGCATCAGTGCCGGTCGGCCAATGACTCGCGCAAACAATCGCGCCACCTTGAAGTACTGGCCGTACTCGTCGTCAAGCATTGTTGGGTACTGCGCAAGTGCGGATGCATCACCACTGCGTAGTGCATCGTGCAACACGGTGGCGGCCATACGGGCTGTTTCATATGCGTAGTCGATGCCTTCACCATTGAACGGGTTGACGCTGCCGGCTGCATCGCCAATCACCAAGTGAGTTGGGCCCATCTTGGGAAACACCGAGCCACCCATCGGAATTTTTCCGCTCGTGGCTCGACACTCGGGTTTGCCCGGGTCGATGCCCCAGCGCTCCGCGATCATGTGCGCATATGAATCGAGCAAATGTGTGGTGTTGACGTCCTTGAATTTCTTGAACGTGGACAACAGGCCGACGCCCACGTTGATGGTGCCGTCACCGACGGGAAAAATCCAACCGTAACCAGGCATGGAGTTGCCTTGGCGATCCTGCACGTCGAGTGCGGATTCGATCCACGGTTCGTCGTGACGTGGGCTCACCCAATACGTACGAATCGCCGTGCCGTAGGGCCACGATTTTGTGCGGGCGGTGCCAAGCGAACGCCCAAAACGACTGTTGGCTCCGTCGGCAATCACCACGTAGGAGGCACGAACGGCAACTTTGCGCTCTTCATCAAGGTCGTTGATGATTGCTCCACGTACACAGCCCTTTTCCATGATCGGCTCGATGGCTTCGTGACCTTGCAGCAGGGTGGCCCCGGACTTCTCCGCGTTCATCGCCACCATGGCGTCAAGTTCACGCCGACGCACGACGTAACCGTGGCGTGGGTAAATGGGGTGTGTTGGCCATTGCAGTTCGAGTTCTTTGCCGTGGGCGGTGGCGCGTAAACCTTCGTAACGATGGAACTGTTTGAGTGGTTCACCCAGACCCATGTCGTCGAGTTGTTTTACGGCGCGCGGGGTGAGTCCATCACCGCAGGTTTTTTCCCGTGGAAAGTGTTTGCGCTCAACGATGGTTACATCGTCACCAAGTTGTGACGACCAGTAACCCATCGCTGCCCCAGCAGGGCCGCCCCCGATGACGAGCACGTCAGTTTCGCGTGTGGGCAGAGAGCCAATCTCCGAGACATCCATGGCTTCTCAGCGTAAAGACGAGTCGTCACACTGCTGCGACGCAGCGATGTGGCTTCTGGCTACTTGGCGCTGGGTCGAGGATCGACGCCAACGGCGCGCGGGGGCTGTTCCAACATGGAAAAGGTTTCTGCGAGTGTGTCGTAATTGACGGTTCCAGCCTGCAACGCCGCAAAGATTTCAGAATCTTCGGAGCACCATGTGGCGTACTCCGCTGACCATTGTTCACTCTTGGGGTCTGCTCCACCAACGGCAAATCGCTCGTGACATACCACGCCAAGAATTTGGTAATCGGTGAGGCCGCCGCCCCACTTCTCACCTTGTGCCGGCATTGCATTGCCGTTGTACGACAACGGTGCGTGCGCACCACCTTCGCGATCAGGGTCGCCATAGACAGCAAGCCCGTCAGAAACGAATGGCTGACTGCCCGTGTAGACGAAATTCAACATGTCTTCGATGTGTGGGAAGGTCTTCAGCACTTCACCTTCGTGCAGCACCCGACCGGCACCGCCCTGACCGGCGGCACCATGACAGCTGGCGCATGCGCCGTATACCTCGGCACCGACTGCCATTGGTCCAGTTGCCTCTTGCTCCTGTGGGCTCACGGCAAGGAGGTACAAAAAGGCCCAGACGGGCAACAAACTGAGTGTGGCCATCGCCCAAAACGGAATCTTCTTGCGAGTCTTTGCTGCAACGACGTACGCGGGGTCAGGTTTTGGTGGCGGTGGTGGTGCAACTTCGGCGGGAAGTGCGGGAGCAGCCGACGAAGTCGCCGTTTTGGCCACCTCTTTTGATGCGCTTGGTTCCGCTGACGGCGTGCCGCCCGACAACACCGCGCGTCGATCCTTTGATCGTTTGAAGAGGTAGTCAGGTACTTCGGTCAACGTGCGGCTCCAGAGAACAACGGTGTGCGAAACATGTCCGTCGCCAGACTAATCCGTGGGCTGATGACCGTGACATTTGCACGATTGCACGACGTGCTGCAACCGTCACACGCGAACATGTGGACGGGCTCAGCCCTCAGGAACTCGCAAGACTAGGCTTCATTTCGGTTCGAGCACCCTGGCAAGCAACCACGAAAGAGACCACAGACGCATGATCGCAGTCGACATCCTCCGATGGCCCGGCGTCAATCAGGCATTCCTTTTTTCCTTCTTTGCCACCCTGTTTTTGTCCTATCTCGTGATCGTGGTGGGCAAACGCCGACCCGTTGATCGCCAGGCCACGTGGGGTGAAGCAATGTTCGGCAGTGCGTATGTGTTCTTCGTGATCTTTCTTGCCTTTGGCGTGGTGCCCCACCAGTGGATCGACCATGCCGACAAAGAATTGGGCTGGCGAAAAGACAAACTGATCTTCGGTCCTTTCAACATCCTGAAGCCCCAAGAATTTGGTGGGCCGTTTCCGTTCACCTTGAGTTACGAGGCGCTGCGCGACATCGTGGTGCTCGTCATTCACGGCATTTACATCGGTCTCTTCATTTACCTGTTCGCGTGGTGGCAGAAGCGTGGCGAAGTGAAGCAAGTGGCGTTGCCCAGCAGCACCTACGGCCGTCCTTTGGTGAGAAAGTCGTAATGCGATGACACGCACCGACGCCAATCCGCCGATGATGCCATTCACCGACGAGTACACGCTCGTCGAGGTGGATGCCGACTATCTCAATAAGGCGGTGAAGCCCAAGCAGTTCATTCACATCGACCAGAGCGAATGCATCATGTGTGAGGGTTGCGTCGACATCTGTCCATGGAAGTGCATTCACATGGTCAACCCATCGGCAATCACCGAGTCACAAGGCACCGAGATGCCCGGTGCCGATCCTTCTGATCATGTGGTGTTCGTGATCGATGACGATATTTGCACGCGTTGTGCGCTGTGTGTGGACCGTTGCCCCACTGGTGTGATCGTGCTGGGCAAAGTCGGCGTTGCGCCGGCGACGGGTGACCCGCACGCACGTACCAACAACCACGGATATTCCTACGGCATGAGGTTCTAAGGAGAAGTTATGTCGAGCATCGTCGAAGAAACCCCGCGTCCCACGTTGAAGGAGCGTTTGTCCAAGGTGGGGGAGCAGGTGCTAAGTAGCCAGGCGTGGAGCTCAATTTTCCGTCCGGGTTCCATCTTCCGCAAGGGTTACACCGACTCACCGCGCAACCGTTCGTATGTCGTGATGAACTCGGTGCTCTACCACCTGCATCCGGTGAAGGTGAAGCGTCACGCCGTAAAGGTGAGTTACACCTTGTGTCTCGGGGGCTTGTCGTTCTTCCTCTTTATCTTGCTCACGATCACCGGCATCTTCCTCATGTTCTTCTATCGACCAACTGCTGCGAATGCATGGGATGACATTCAGTCACTGCATACGTCGGTGACGTTTGGTTTGATGGTGCGCAACATGCACCGTTGGGGCGCTCACCTGATGGTCCTTTCGGTGTTCTTGCACATGGCTCGTGTGTTTTATCACGGTGCCTACAAAGCGCCGCGCGAGTTCAACTGGGTGGTCGGTGTCATTTTGCTGACGCTTACATTGCTGTTGTCGTTCACCGGCTATCTGTTGCCATGGGACCAGTTGGCGCTGTGGGCGGTCACCGTCGGCACCAACATGATGGGCTACTCGCCGTTGATCGGTTCGCAAGTGCGATTCGTGTTGCTGGGCGGCACCGAGATTGGCGCCGAGACGTTGCTGCGTTGGTATGTGTTGCACGTATTGTTATTCCCGTTCGTGACCGTCATTTTCTTGGCGATTCACTTCTGGAGAGTCCGCAAAGACGGCGGAATCTCAGGACCTCTGTGAGCAAAAGGTAGGTGCAACGATGACAGAAATTCCAGAACACCTCCTCAAGCGGGCCAAAGCTGCGCGCGAAAAGACGGAAGCAACACCTGAGGCTGCGGCGAGCGAAGGCGCGTCTCGAATTCCTGCCGAGCTCTTGGAGCGCAGCAAGGCGGCCCGTGCGGGTGGAGTTGCCGTCAAAGATGCACCTGCATCTCCCGTCATTGCTGCCCCTGCAGCGGGTGGCGTACCCGTGGGTGCCGGCCCTGGTGGTCACACGCAGCGACTGCTGACGGTGGTGAAGTCGGGCTCGATTCAGGACGTAAAGGCAGTGCCAGTCGACAAAGTACATACGTGGCCCCACTTGCTCTCGGTCGAGTTCGTCGCTTCGTTGGCTTGTACGGCATTCGTCTTTTTGTTCTCATGGTTCGTGAATGCACCGCTGTTGCAGGCAGCCAACTTCAACCAAACCCCCAACCCTTCGAAGGCGCCCTGGTACTTCATGGGGTTGCAGGAGTTGCTCACGATGTTCCACCCGATGATTGCGGGTGTGACGATTCCTGGCATGGGCATCATCTTGTTGATTTTCGCACCGTATCTTGATCGCAACAAGTCCAACAAGCCCGAAGATCGCAAGTTCATCACCAGTTTGATGACCGTCCACTTGATGTTTTGGGCCGTACTCACCATCATCAGCTCGTTCTTCCGCGGACCGGGTTACAACTTCACCTTTCCGTGGCGCGACGGAATCTTCTTCGAGCTCTAAATCATGAACACCACCACCACACTCATCATCGGCGCCGCCGTTCTCATCGTCCTTGCTGCCGTTGTCGTGCTCACCGCTGCGCGCCGCCGCGAAACCACCGGTGTGCTGTCGCGTGAAACAAAATCCCGCGACGAAGCCAACGTCCGCAGCACCAGCGGCAAAGACTTCGAGCGCGAGGCAGTGGCCGCGCGCAGCACCGCACTTGCTGTGCCACAGAGCGTGGCAGTTGCTCCATGGACACCACCAGATCCAGAAGTGATTGGCGTTTCTCGTCGTCAATTCTTCAATCGTGCAACCGTCACCCTGATGAGTGCCGGCCTCGGTGGTTTCGGCGCAGCAGTCCTCGGCTTTCTCTGGAAGGGGGCTGAAGGAGGATTCGGCTCCAAGATCAGCGCCGGAAAACTCGACGACATCATCGCCGGCATCCGCTCGAACAAGGGATTCCTCTACGTTCCAGAGGCACGTGCATGGGTAACGGAATATCCAAAAGAATCCCTTGCGAAAGCCGAAGCCGTGTATGCCGGTCAGGCTCCCGTGTATTCAGGGATGTCGGCAGGAATCGTTGCGCTGTATCAAAAGTGTCCGCACCTTGGCTGCCGTGTGCCAACATGCGCAACTTCGCAGTGGTTTGAGTGCCCGTGTCACGGTTCGCAGTTCAATCGTGTTGGTGAGAAAAAGGGCGGGCCGGCACCGCGTGGCATGGATCGCTTTGCCGTGTCGATCAACAATGGCAACGTCGTGATCGATACTGGCGCCGTATTCGGTGGCCCGTCAATCGGCACGAATACCACTGGTCAAGAAGCAGAGGGCCCGCACTGTGTCGGTGGGGGAAGTCACTAACGCCATGACGCCAGTGTTTGCCGATGTCACCACCACGCTCGCTTGGTTGGCACTCGTTGTCGCAATCGGTGGCTGGGGCATTTATGCGTTCTTCAACATTCGATCGAGTCGGGCGGAGATTGGCTCGGAAATCGAACTAGCGGCCAACCGCAAGCCGTATTACGACGACGAGATTCTTGAAGGCAAGAAACTTGAGCGTACCCAGTTGCTCGGCTTGGCGTTTCTTGCGGTGGTCACCGTCGCTCTGCCGTTGTACTGGATTCTTGAACCAGGTCGTCAAGCCGGCGCAGAGAAAGACTTTGTCCACAAGTTTGAGGCGTGGGGTTCAGGTTTGTTTGCCGCCACTGCCGAAGGCGGCTTCAACTGTGCGGGTTGCCACGGCGGCATGAATGGTGGCGGCGGTGTTGCATCGTATGCAGTCACCGATCCGAAGACCGGTGAAGTCAAAGCGGTGAACTGGAAAGCACCAGCAATCAACAACGTGTATCTGCGTTACAGCGAGGAAGAGTTTCGTTTCATCTTGAATTACGGACGACCTTTCTCGCCAATGTCGGCGTGGGGTCTCGTTGGTGGTGGTCCAATGAACGAGCAACAGATTCAAACGGTGCTCGATTATGTGAAGAGCATCCAGATCCCGCGCGAAAACTGCGCTTCACCGAATGACGACCCACGAACATGTGATGGTGGAACGCTGCCGAAGAAAATTCAGGATGAAATCCAAGCCGAGGCCGAGCGATTGGTGAAGGCCGGAACGTATTCATCCATTGGTGAAGCCCTTTTCAACATTGACCTTGTCGGTGCGGGCAGTTACTCGTGCGCGCGTTGCCATACCAAAGGCTGGTCGTACGGCGAACCACAAATCACCGGCGGTGGTGCTTTTGGTCCGAACCTCACTGGTGGATCAAGTGTTCGTCAGTTCCCCAACCAAGAAGACATGATTGCGTTCATCGCCGCAGGCAGTGAGTACGGCAAGAAGTACGGCGAGCAAGGTCAAGGCGGCGGACGCATGCCCGGCTTTGGCTCGGTATACACGGCAGAGCAACTTCGTGCAGTGGTCGAATACGTGCGGGGCTTGTGATGTCGTTGCTTTCACTCTTGGCGATCAACTGGGAACCACAGTTGCGTGGCTATGTCGTCGTCATTATTTCTGCAGTCGTGCTGATCGGTGGAACGTACCTGGTCGTCGGTACCAACCTTGGGGCTCGACTGGGTTTTCTTGTTGTACTCGGTGGTCTCTTTGGCTGGATGGCGGCAATGGGCATCATCTGGTGGACCTACGGCATCGGACTCAAAGGCCGTGAGCCATCCTGGAAAGCTGCCGAGCCGGCGACCATCGTTCGCAATGGCGAACTACTACAGATAGCCGACATTCTTGAACAACCGTTGAAACTCACCGGTGCCCCGCGCGAGAACTCCGCAACCGTCGTCGCTGCGTTGGAGAGCGAGGGCTGGCAAGTTTTGGATGAAGCCGACCCACAGCGTGGTCAAGCAGTCGCATCCTCGGATGAAATTCTCATCAATCAGGCCGAAGAGTTTGCAGCAGGGGAGTTCGTTTCGGTTCGGGTGTTTGATCGAGGTGGGGATCGCTGGCCGAAGATCAATGATTCGCTCGACTTCTTTGCTTTTTTCCACGAGCCGCGTTACGCACTTGTCGAGGTCGCGCCGATCGTGCCCCAGCGTGTGGAGCCTGGTCGCGCGCCTGCACGGCCAAAGATTGACGAAACACAGGAAAGTCGTTACGTCTACATGATTCGCGATCTCGGCAACAAGCGTCAACCAGCGATGTTGATCACCATCGGTTCGTTGCTCGTCTTCGTGATTATGTGTTGGTTGCTCCATCGCCGCGACTTGATGTTGCGTCAGAATCTTGCCCGCGCGCGCGAGCTCGAAAAGGTCTAAGCCGCAAGGGCGCTTCGAAAATGGGTCAGTACCTTCCAATCATCGTGCTGACTGCACTAGCAATGGTGTTCGGTGTATTGAGTTTGGTGGCCTCCAAACTGTTGGCGCCCAAGCGTCCGAACACCGCAAAGGATGCTCCGTACGAGTGTGGGATCGTGCCGAGTCGCGAGTCTCCCGAGCGATTTCCGGTGTCGTTCTACCTCGTTGCAATGTTGTTCATCATGTTTGACATCGAAATCATTTTTGCGTACCCCTACGCGATTGCGCACGAAACGTTGGGAGTTTTTGGTTTCTGGGAAATGCTGGCATTCAGCGGAGTATTTTTTGTGGCCTTCGTCTACGTCGTTGCGCGAGGTGCCCTTGAGTGGGGCCCAGCGAAGAAGGAAGTCCACGTCGCCGACGTATCTTCATCGGCGTTGTCGGGCGAGGGTGTCAAAGTCGTCGGGCTGGATGGTCGTGTTGCGCCGGCAACGCGTGAAGTGAGCGCAGCATGAGCGCAATCCGTGATATTGCTGATAACGGCCTTGGTGGTGTTCAACACAACTTCTTGACCGGTCGCGTCGAAGACCTGGTCCGCTGGTCGCGCTCACGCTCCAGTTGGGGTGCCACTTTTGGTCTTGCCTGTTGCGCAATCGAGATGATGGGTACGGGTGCTCCGCATTACGACATCGCCCGCTTCGGCATGGAAGTGTTTCGAGCGTCGCCGCGGCAGGCCGACATCATGATCGTGGCGGGTCGCGTGAGCCAGAAAATGGCACCGGTGTTACGACAGGTCTACGACCAGATGATGGAGCCCAAGTGGGTGATCTCGATGGGCGTATGTGCATCGAGTGGTGGCATGTTCAACAACTATGCAATCGTGCAGGGTGTCGACCAAATCGTGCCGGTGGATGTGTACGCCCCTGGCTGCCCACCCACACCTGAAACGCTCATTCACGCAATCGAGACACTGCATCAATTGATTGAAGACGGCGAGATCATGCGTCGTCGAGCCGTGACTGGTGCCGGCGCCAACGTGCACATTCAGGAGATTCCGGCCGGTATCTCCACACCCGTCACTCTCGAGCGGCGTGCCACAGTATGAACGCAGAAGCACTGAGCGCGGGTGTGGTCGCCCACGAAGTCAATGGCCAACAGTTGTTGTTCGTCGAGTTGTCGGCGTATCTCGACACCGTCACGCGTTTACACAATGACGGTTTCACGATGTGCATTGATCTCACCGCAGTTGACTACCTGGCCTATCCGTCACGAAAAGTACCGGCTGGTGTGCACACCGAGCGTTTTGAGCTGGTGGTCAACCTGCTGTCGATTGCCAAGCGTGAGCGCGTGCGACTTCGCGTACAGGTGGCCGATGGTGTTCCCGTGCCATCACTCTTCGATATTCATCCGAGCACCGAGGCGATGGAGCGTGAGGTGTTCGACATGTTCGGCATTTCGTTTTCGGGTCATCCCGATCTGACACGTATCTTGATGCCCGAAGACTGGGATGGCCACCCCCTGCGCAAGGACTATGCGCCAGGGCGAATTCCCGTGCAATTCAAGGGTGCGGCGTCGTGACCACACTCGACGAACGCCCGACCGCAACACCAGCGGGTGGTGTCATTTCGTCGGCTGGCGCCGCTACGAGTGAGGGTGCGCAAGAACTGCAGCCGCGATCAGCAATATCCCAACAAGCGTTGATGCGCGAAGCCGGTTCGGTGTTGCGTCTCAGCGAATCTGCCGCGGCAGAACTCGCAAGTGTCGCAGGTGATGCCGACGAAGACCAAACGATGATCATCAATATGGGTCCTCAACACCCCAGCACTCATGGAGTGTTGCGCTTGATGCTCGAGTTGCAGGGCGAAACCGTACTGCGCTGCAAGCCCATCATCGGCTACCTGCACACGGGAATGGAAAAGACCGGTGAGTCGCTCACCTTCATGCAAGGCGGCACCAATGTGACACGTATGGATTACTTGTCGCCGCTCAACAACGAACTTGTGTTTTCCATGGCAACCGAGAAGTTGTTGGGAATTGACGGCGACATTCCTGAACGTGCGCAGTGGATGCGCATGTTGCTGTCGGAGCTCAATCGCATGAGTAGCCA
>JBEDEI010000002.1:0-8057 GCA_041175765.1 Actinomycetota bacterium
CATGCCAGGCGCTGGCGAATGCGTGGATCGTTCACCACACCTCGCTCGGTGGCCAGCGCCACAAGTCGATCGAACTCCGCCTCGTATCGAATTGGTCCGGTCGCGGCTGCTTCACCACGCTCGAAACCCAGGAGTGCCATGGCAACGGCCCAACCGTTGTTCACGCCACCCACCACGTTGCCCTTGGGCACGCGGACATCGGTGTAGAACACTTCGTTGAATTCGCTCTCACCAGAAATCATCTTGATGGGGCGAATCTCGATGCCGGGTTGACGCATATCCACCAGCAAAAACGAGATGCCCTTGTGCTTGGGGGCACTCGGGTCGGTGCGCGCCAAGGTAAAGATATGTGTAGCCAAGTGCCCCGCAGACGTCCAAATCTTCTGCCCGTTCAACACCCACTCGTCACCGTCGAGTTCGGCTTTCAATCCCAAGTTGGACAGGTCGCTTCCCGCATTGGGTTCGCTGTAGCCCTGACACCAGATGTCATCGCCCGAGATGATGCGCGGCAGATAGTGACTCTTTTGTTCTTCGGTACCGAACAACAGCAACGTGTTACCCAACATTTGAATGCCAAAGACATCGTTCATGGCACCCGTGGGCACGCCTGCACGGGTGAACTCCTCGGCGACGATGACCTGCTCGAGCGCCGACAAACCTGCGCCGCCGTAGGCAGCCGGCCAGCCCGGCGCCAAGTAGCCCGACTGGGCCAGATGCACTCGCCACTCAGCGATGAAAGTCTCGAGTTCTTTGCCGTCCAGCGCACCGATGCCCTTCCAGTTGGCGGGTAATTTCTCGGCGAGAAAGGCCTGGACTTTTTCGCGGTAGGCCTCTGCTTCGGGCGTGTAGGTCGGTCGCATGGTCCCGACGCTACTTCACGTAACGGCGCGCTACTGCAGCCGCACCCACCAACGGTGCGTCTGCACCAAGACCCGTGGGGCGGATTGCCACACCCCGCACGAAGGAAATGTTTGCGTACCGATCGGCTTCAGCTTGCGCGGCGCGATAAAACGGTGCACCAAAGCCGAGCGCCACCGACCCGCCGATTACGGCCAGGCGAAGGTCCAACAGGGTGGCCACACTGGCGACGGCTCGCCCGACATACGCACCGGTCTGTTCGATGATCGACAACGGTGCGTCGGCGGGTGGCCGACCGGTCATCTCGGCGATGGCAGTTCCTGACGCCACGGCTTCCAAACATCCGCGTGACCCGCACTTGCAGAGTCGACCGTTGGGCGCCACCGTGATGTGCCCGATATGTCCGGCATTGCCCGTATTGCCGTCCAACAACGTGCCGTCGGTGATGATGCCTCCACCTACACCGGTGGATACCACCATGCCGATGACATCACGACATCCCACTGCTGCCCCGCACCATGTTTCACCGAGCACCACTGCCTTGGCGTCGTTGTCGACGAACGTCTCCAGACCAGTGAGCGCCGCCAGTTGTGATCGCAACGGAAAATCTCGCCATGTGGGAATACTGAGGGTCGACACCTTGTTGCCATCGTCAGACATCGGGCCGCCCGAGCCGACACCACAGGCAATCAATTGTGCATGTTCGGCCGACGACTGCACACCTGACACGAGTGCAGCGAGCGCATCCCACACGCCGTCGGCAGGCGTGGCACAACGATCGCGGGCAAGCACTTCACCCTCCGTTGTCACAATGCCGCACGAGAGTTTCGTGCCGCCAATATCGACCGCAAGGTACGACCGAACGGGTTTCATCGCCAAACGATTGTCATGCCTGGCGTCGACTACCGGCAACTGCTACTGGTCACGACCCATGTTGTCGCGCATCTGCTTGGCGTTTTCGCGTGTGGTGCGCAACATCGTGCCGAAGTCTCGCAGGCCCACTTTGCCCACCGCTCGAAGTTCGCGTTCTATCACCAGAACGCACAACAGCATCAAGGCAAAGCCTCCAAAGCCGGCAGAAAAATGAAACTGCAGACCAACAAACACCAAGGCCAGTGATGCAACGGCTCCCAGTGCTGCGAGTCGTACCTTTTTTACCGCCGGGCGATACAGGCCAGACGATGACACTGCTTGCGCAAATCGCTCGTCACTTTCCAGCTGTGCCTCGATCTGGCGCAGGATCTGCTGTTCGTTGTCAGACAGTGGCATGGCAGGCACCTTGCAAAGAGTGGACCGAGGCGTTCATTGACTTCCGAGCGTAGTAGCCCCGTGTCCGCCCAGCCACACCCTCGTAATAAGTGTGTCGTGCCGTGCGACACGCAAAGGTCAACTCGTTCTCGGACCCCACGGTGTGCTGCGAGTTTCTTCGTGGGTGCCGGTCGCAATCGCGTCGTCGCCGAACTTTTCACGAATGCGATCAATGGCTTGTGATGCCACCCGCCATTCCTCATCGGCAACGGTGTTCGGCTCGTCGAACAAACTCAACTGCGAGTCGGGCTCGCCAAAGTTACGCAGACTGATGCCCGCCAACCGCACACCCGCACCAACATCCACGTCAGCAAGCAGTTCATCCACGATCGCCATGATGGCTTGACTCGTCTCCACCGGGGGTGTCACGGTTCGTGAGCGCGACATGGAACTGAAGTCGCCGTATCGAATCTTGAGGGTGACCGTCAGTGCCGCCATTGCCTGCTCGCGGCAACGGCGAGCCACGATGTCTGCCATCCGCAAGAGGTGTCGGCGCAGTTCGAGTGGCTGTGTTACATCGTTGCTGAACGTCTCTTCACTGCCGATTGATTTCGCCTCGCGGTCGGGCTCCACATGTCGATCATCGACGGCATTGCTCAATTCGTAGAGGTGTTGGGCGTGGCCCTCCCCAAGTGCCAGCGCCAAGATGCGAGGGTCGCAGGCTGCGATGTCTCCCACGGTCTTCATGCCGATGCCGTGGAGTTTCTCCAGCGTGACCGGCCCCACTCCCCACAGCATGCCCACCTCCAGTGGATGCAGGAAGGCAATTTCTGTGCCGGGCACGACTTCAAACACACCCGGCCCTGGCTCGATGCGTTCACGCATCGCCCGCGGCTTGGCAAATTCCGTTGCCAACTTGGCGATGAACTTGGAGGTGGCAATTCCCACACTGCACGGCAGGCCTGCGTGCTCATCGACTGCGGTTTTCACCTGCAGTGCAATACTGCGTGCGTCACCAAAGATGCGTTGTGCACCGGTGACGTCGAGGAATGCTTCGTCGAGCGACAGCCCCTCGACAAGCGGAGTGAATGAACGAAACACCTCGAATACTTTTTCACTGATCTCGCCGTAGTACTCATGATCGCCGTCCAAGAACACCGCCTGCGGACACAATCGGCTGGCTTGGGCCGACGCCATTGCGGAACGCACGCCGAATTGACGGGCTTCGTACGACGCTGCCGCCACGACCCCGCGCTGGGCCGACCCACCGACGACGACGGGCCTGCCGACCAGTTCGGGGCGTCGAAGCAATTCGCACGCGACGAAAAAAGCATTCATATCCACATGCAGGATGCGTCGCGCGCCGCGGCCACCAACCCCACTGGTGACAGGTGACCCTGTATTGGTCACGGACATGAGGGCAACGCTAGTAATACGGTGAGAGTGCCATGAACGACCGACCGCTGTCTGCCCTGCCATCGCGCACCGCACGCACGGTGGCTTTCATCAGCATCGTGGTCTCGGGTCTCGCGGGTGGCACCATCGGCTTTGCACTCGTAGATGTGCAGTGCACCGACAACTGCGCCATGTCGTCGGGTATCGCAATGTTGATCGGATCGGTGACTTTTGCTGCTGGCATGGCGGTGGTGGCAGTGCTTGGTCTGCGCGCCATGGGCGAATGGCGCGAACGTGGTGACGCGTGACGGCCGACCTTCTCGCACTGGCCAAGAATCTCGCGCGCAGTGCCGGAACGTTGGCTCGCACTGGTCGCGCCAAAGGAATGCACGTGGTGGGCACCAAGTTGACCGACACCGACATGGTCACCGCTTTCGATCGTGAAGCCGAAGCGCTCATCGTCGCCGGATTGCGCGCCGCCCGACCCAACGACTCCATCGTCGGCGAAGAAGGTGGCGGTCATCGTGGCACCTCGGGCGTGGAATGGCACGTAGATCCAATCGATGGCACCACCAGTTTCATGTACGGCTTGCCCACCTGGTGTGTTTCAATCGGTGCACAAGACGAAGACGGCCCACTCGTTGGTGCGGTGTACCTACCCGACCTTGACGAAATGTTTGCCGCAGAACGCGGTCGGGGTGCCACGCTGAACGGCACGAAGTTGCAATGCTCCGGCCTCACCGAAGTCAGCAAGGCACTCGTTGCCACGGGCTTCAGTTACACACCCGCTCATCGCACCGTGCAGTCACTTCGCGTCACGGAATTCATCCATCGCATTCGCGATGTACGACGCATGGGTGCTGCAGCAGTCGACTTGTGTTTCGTCGCGTGCGGTCGCCTCGATGCGTATTTCGAGGAAAACTTGCACACCTGGGACATCTTGGCGGCCGAACTCATCGCCCGCGAAGCCGGGGCTCGCAGCGGCGACTTCAGCGGAGCGGCACTGCGCCCCGCCGAGGTGCTCGTAGCAACACCCGGGGTGTTCGACGCACTCTCGGCACTGCTGGTGGATGCCATGCGCAAGCATCCCCACGCTTGACGAAGCACTACCTTGGGGGCTCGTGGGTACGCGCGTATTAACCGTCGAAGACGACGAGCGCATCAGGGCATCGGTGCGCCTGGCACTCGAAGATGAAGGCTGGACCGTCGACGAAGCCGCCACCGGCGAAGATGCGGTACAAACGTTCGCAGCCAACCCTGCCGATGTCGTGCTGATCGACATCATGTTGCCCGGAATCGACGGCTTTGAGTTGTGTCGGCGAATTCGCGCCAAAAGCAGCGTGCCCATTGTGATGGTCACCGCCCGCAGCGACACTCACGACGTCGTCGCTGGGTTGGAGGCAGGCGCCGACGACTACCTCACCAAGCCCTTTGCACCAAAGGAACTCTCGGCGCGAATCCGCGCGCTTCTGCGTCGTATTCGGCCTTCTGACCACGCGCACTCCACGCTCAGCTTCGGTGACCTTGTCATCATTCCCGAAGAAGGTCGTGTCACGCTCCGCGGCGAGGAAATCCTCGTGACAAAGACTGAGTTCAAGTTGTTGTGTGTGCTCGCCGAAAACCCCAGTGGTGTATTCAGCCGCGAGCAACTGTTGGAAAAGGTCTGGGACTACGACTATTTCGGCGACGGACGGCTGGTGGATGTGCATATTCGTCGTTTGCGCATGAAGATCGAAGCTGACCCCGCCAATCCGCGACATGTCGTTACCGTCCGTGGCCTTGGCTATCGCTTGCAATCGTGACCAGCCCGATTCGCCCGGAGCGTTCTTTTCTCGGCGACCGCGCCCGCGCGTTCTTCCGCCGACGACGACCGCGGCGCATGGGAGTGCGCTCGCGAATTCTGGCAACCTTCGTCATCGGCTCCTTGCTGCTGTCGGGTGTGTTGTTCTTTCTCACCTTCACCTTGACCCGTTCCAATCTCCGCGAACGCGAAGGCGAGCTCGGACTGAGCGATCAACTCATCAGCGAAACTCTCGGCAGCGTGCGTGCTTCGCTCATTTTGGCCACGGTCATCACCGTGCTCGTCGGATTGATGCTCGGCATCGTGTCGAGCGAGCGGGTGGTTCGCCCACTGGCCGGTGCGGCAGATGCCGCGCGGGCAATTGCCGACGGCCGTCTCGATACGCGACTCGAACCCACTGACGACCCCGACCTCAACGCTCTGACGGAGTCGTTCAACGACATGGTGGCCCGCTTGCAGGAACGCGTCGAACGCGATGCACGCTTTGCCTCCGATGTGAGCCACGAATTGCGCTCGCCGCTCATGACTCTTGCTGCATCGGTGGAAGTGATGGTGTCACGTCGCGACGAACTCCCCGAGCGTGGCCAGGCAGCACTCGATCTGCTCGTTGCCGATGTCGCGCGCTTCAGTGGACTAGTGGAAGACCTCCTGGAAATTTCCCGATACGACGCCGGTGCCGTGCGGCTGACGCGGGATGATTTGCGCGTCGGTGAATTCGTCGAACAAGCCGTTCGTGCCAGCACCTTGCCACGCTCAGCAATTCATGTCGACACCCGATGCTCGGAGGCAACGATTAGTGGCGACCGACGACGCCTCGCACGTGTAGTGGCCAACCTCATTGATAATGCGCGCACCCACGGCGATGGCACGGCATCCGTGCACGTAACACCTGCCGATGACTCGGGCGCCCACGTATGGATCGCTGTGGAAGATTCGGGCGAAGGAGTACCCACCGCTGATGCCGAACGAATCTTTGAGCGCTTCTCGCGTGGAGTTGGTGCAAGCAAGCGAGGCATATCCGAAGGTGCTGGTCTTGGCTTGGCACTCGTTCGCGAACACGTGCGACTTCATGGCGGCCGCGTGTGGGTGGAACCGCGACATGACGCACAAACAGGAGCACGCTTCGTCGTCGAACTCCCTTGCGAGGCACTCAACTAATCTCTCGCCATGGCTCCTTCAACGGATGTAGTGCTGGCCATCGATGCTGGAACTACGGGCGTGCGCACACGGGCGGTGTTTGCCGACGGTCGACCATCGATTGCCGAATACCGCGAATTCACTCAGCACTACCCCCAACCGGGTTGGGTCGAACACGATGCCGAAGAAATCTGGCAGGCGGTTCGTGCCACATTGCAAGCGGTCTGCGCACGACTCACGCAACCGATTGCTGCAATTGGGATCACCAATCAGCGGGAAACCGTCGTGGCGATCAACCGTCGTACTGGCGCCCCACTCCACCGTGCAATCGTGTGGCAGGACCGACGCACCGCACACCGGTGCGACGCACTCGCCGGCCAACTTGCCACGGTGCGCGCCACCACGGGTCTGGTTCTTGACCCGTATTTTTCGGGATCCAAAATGGAATGGCTACTGCGCGAAACCGATGTGGCAACCGACAAAGATTTGGCGTTTGCCACCATCGACGCATTCCTTGTTCACCGTCTCACTGGAGGCGCCTCATTCGCTACGGATGTAAGCAACGCTTCACGCACCCTGCTGTTTGATATTCGCACCCTGCAATGGAGCAGCGAAATGTGCGCGATGTTCGGAGTGCAGGCATCGTCACTGCCACAAGTGGTGCCATCAAGTGCGCGCATTGGTGTGACGATCCAAGATGGTGCAATTCCGGCTGGCGTTCCCATCAGTGGTGTAGCGGGTGACCAGCAAGCCGCCTTGTTCGGTCAGGCCTGTTTTGCCACCGGTAGCGCCAAGAACACCTACGGCACCGGCAGTTTCGTGTTGCTCAACGTCGGTACGACGTGCCCAGTACCCACCACCGGAATGCTCACCACCGTGGCGTGGCAACTGGGCTCGGCGCCTGCCGTCTATGCGCTGGAAGGTGCCATCTTCGTCACGGGTGCCGCGGTGCAGTGGTTGCGGGACGGCCTCAACATCATCGACGCATCACACGAAGTTGGACCGCTGGCAGCAAGCGTCGCCGATGCAGGCGGTGTCGTGATGGTGCCCGCTTTCACCGGTCTTGGTAGCCCCTGGTGGGATCCGTACGCGCGTGGAGCAATCTTTGGCATCACGCGTGGCACGACTCGTGCACACATCGCCCGCGCCGTCGTGGAGTCAATGGTCATGCAAACTCGCGACGTTGTTGATGCCATGACCAAGGCATCGGGTGTGCACATTCGCGATCTGCGTGTCGATGGTGGCGCTGCTGCAATGAATCTGATGTTGCAACTGCAAGCAGATCAACTTGGTGTGGATGTCCTGCGCCCCACCGAGTTGGAAACCACCGCAATGGGTGCTGCCTACTTGGCGGGGTTGGCCGAAGGTGTCTGGGGTTCCACCGATGACATCAGCACTCGGTGGGCACTGGACCAGCGTTTCGCCCCCGACCCAACTGCGATTTCCACCCGCGATGCGGCTCATGCCCAATGGCTGCGAGCCGTCGAACGATCCCGCAACTGGGCGAGTTGACTACAACCGCTGACTACAACCGCTAACTACAACCGCTGACTACAACTTGGGTAGACCGTGATCCAGGTTGCGTATTGCTTGATGAATACGTTGCTCATTTTCAATG
>JBEDEI010000003.1:0-15722 GCA_041175765.1 Actinomycetota bacterium
ACTCAGGATGATGCAGCCACTGGCCCGATCGCTGCATCGCGTGCCAAGTTGGTGATTCACAACTACGTCGGTACGTCATGGCTGGAAACGTTGGCGATGAACATTCCGACGGTGTGCTTCATTCCCGTGGGCGTTCATCGCTTCCGTGCAGCGGCCCAGCCGTTCGCTGACGAACTCGTGCGCGTTGGCATCCTGCACTATTCCGGCAGCGATGCCGCAAAATTCGTCAACTCGTTCCGTGGCGATCCGACAAGTTGGTGGAGTTCAGCCGAGGTGCAAGAAGCACGAGAACACTTCGTGGCTCGTTACGCCAATTTCAGCCATGATTGGCTACCTGCATGGCGCACCGAGTTTGAACGCCTCCTTGACGAAGGTGCCTCGCGCTAGTTAGGTGTTTGGTGCAAGTTGTCCGCGTCGATAGTGGTATCGACAGAGCAACTCGTAACGCACGACATCACCAAAGAGTGGCTCTTTGCGGGTGGTTGCCGTATCACCAACGACGACAGTTTCGCCCTCGAAAACGACATTGTCATTCACTAGCCGAGCATTATTGGTGGCTCGCGCACCGCACCAACATCGCGCTTCCACCTGCATTTCGACGCGCTGGTCGGCGATCTCGAGCATGCGCCGCGTGCCGTCAAAGAGCAGCCCGCGAAAGTCGGTGATGAGCCCAAATGAATAGACATCAATACCCATGTCATCTACCAAAGTGGCAAGTTCATCACACTGCTCCACCGAATAGAACTGCACCTCGTCACACACCAGAAAGTCGAGCGGCATGTGCTGTCGGGCGAGTGCAGTCAAACTTGGTGTACTACTGATGTCCACTGCCGGCGACGATACGCCAAGTCGACTGGTGACCTGAGATCCGTCACGATCCAGTTTGGTAAGAAGCAGTCCACGCAGGCCGCGTGACGACAAATTGTGGTGAATCTGTAGTGCCAAGGTGCTCTTGCCCGAACCCATGGTGCCGAAACTGAAGCGCAACGTAGCCATTCGTGGACCTAATTGTTCGCAATGTTGTCGGAGATGGTGTCGGCGATGTTGTCGGAAAAGCTGCGCAGTGGCAGTGTTGGGCGTTGCAGCCAGTTGTCGTTCAGGTAATTGGTAGCGCCGTCGATGGCGTGAATGGTGTAGGCGTGACGTGGTGTATCACTGGTGTTGGCCGCAGAGAGATGAGGTACGGCACCATCCAGTAGTACGAGAGTGCCGCGTGGGGCTTCCAGGCACACCAAGTTGTCGAGTGGATATGGCTCGTCAACCAAAACGTCGGTCACAGTTGCCGTACGAGCAGTGTTGAGACGCGAGCGGCTACGAACTGGCAGGCGATGCCCGCCAGGTAGAGCCCACATGCAGCCGTTGTCACGAGTTGCATGATCAATCGCAAACCAGAACCCCACCACACTCTGTGGTTCGGTCCACAAATAGGTGTGATCGGTATGACACGTGACTTCACCACCGATGTGTGCTTGTTTGAAGATGTACATCGACTGCAGGAGTAATGGATTACTCATCCCAATGTCGTGGGCCACTGCGGCAAGTTGGGGTGTGCGACTGAATGCGCTGAACACCGGGTCAAGATCATGCATCGCGTGCCCGAGTTTGTTGAGCGATAGATGCGGCTTGTCTCGCAAACGTCCCTGCGTATCAAATGCATCTTTTTCAAAAAAGCAACGGATTTGTTCACCACTCGACAAGAAGTAGTCGTCGCTGGTGTGTTGCGGGTTGCCATCCGCAGTGAACACGGTGGCTTCCTCGGGTGACGGAACGAGTTGTTCAGCCAGTTCCATTGCTCGCTGACGAAGTGCTAAGCAGGCCTCGTCGGCTACAAAGTTGGGGACCACAAGGAATCCATCATCACGAAACGATTCGATTTGTTGTTCGCTGAGATACTTGCCCATCACTGACTCATTCGTTGGGGTTCGTGAAGTTGGATGCTTCGGGGAATGCATGGGGGATGAGTTCGGTCATTGGTACGGGCGTGCCGTTCACTTCTACGAGCAATTCCGCACCGCCGTGTTCCCACAACAGTTGTCGACAACGACCACATGGCGTAACGGGCTCGTCATTGCCGAGCGTGCACACTGCAACGAGTCGACCGCCACCCGTGCGTGCCAGTTCGCTGATCATTCCGCATTCGGCGCACAGGGTGAGGCCATACGATGCATTTTCCACATTGCATCCCGTGACGACCCGCCCGTCATCCACGAGCCCGGCAGCACCAACACGAAACTTTGAATACGGAACGTACGCGTACTGCATTGCCTCGCGCGCCGCCTGTCGTAGAGCATCCCAATCAATCGATGTCATTGCAGGCAACGATAGTCACTTCATTGCACCGTGCACTCGGCGCGCTAGCGGAGCCGCCTGAGCGCCAAGGTTTAGCGTTGGCGCTCCAGTTCGTGGAGTACCACGGCACTGCCTTTGCGCACCCACAAGCCTGCTCCCGCCGGCTGAAAACCACGTGCAAGTCGTTCCCGATACCAGATGCCCGAGCGGAGGTGTGCATCAAGGTCGGTGGCGCTGCGATCAACGGTATGTTTTGCATCGAATGCCGTGAGTGCATCGAAATACAAACAGGTCCGAGTGGCCGATGTGAGGTTGAGCAGAGCGAGTGCTGCCGAACGATCGTCGAGGTACTGCAGCACGTCCATACAGATCACCAGATCAAACGGTCGTTTGGGAAACCAATCGGCGATGTTGCGTTGCTGATGGCCGAAGGTTCGACAGGCGTGTTCGCTGATGTCAGTCGACACCACACGCACAGTGGGGTGCAAATCGCGGTACCAGTTGCTCCAGTGGCCAGGCCCTGCACCTACTTCCAATACCGATTGCACCGACACCCCCCACCACGCGAGCATTTCGTGTACGGCAGTGGCAAGACGAGCAACGTCGTTTTGTGAGCGAACCGGCTGTTTGCCGTAGTAGCGCTCGAAGTATGCGCGGTCAAACTGTGCTTTCATCACCCATTGTGTGTAGCAGCACGACAAGTAGCCTTCCAACCACTAACGGCAACGTCGACGAAGGATGTACTTCAGCATGGCAATCTCACACGTCAGCATCAAAGGGCTCACTTCACCAACCAATGTGTTGCAGGACATCGCAAACAAAGTGGTGCTCGTGGTGAATGTTGCGTCAAAGTGCGGTCTCACCCCGCAATACACAGGTCTTGAAGCGCTGCAGAAGGAGTTTTCCGCGCAGGGATTCACCGTGTTGGGTGTGCCGTGCAATCAATTCGGTGCCCAAGAGCCGGGTTCAGCAGAGGAGATCACCACCTTCTGCTCAACGAACTATGGCGTGACCTTCCCCATGACGGAGAAAGTCGACGTGAATGGTGATTCTCGTCATGAGTTGTACAAGCAGTTGACACCAGTTCCTGATGCGGAGGGACACTCCGGTGACATTCGTTGGAACTTCGAAAAGTTCTTGATCGGCAAAGACGGCAATGTCGTTGCACGTTTCGGGCCAATGGTCTCGCCTGACGACAGCACTTTGCGTGAAGCAATTCGCACAGCGCTTCGATAAGCGGGCCGTTGATGCGAGTTGCAGCACTTCAGATGTCGATGGCCACGGATGTGGCATCAAACATTGCAACGGCTGAGCGGCTCGTTCGCGCGGCTGCGAGCCAAGGTGCTCAGGTGGTGTTGATTCCGGAACTCTTTGAAGGTCACTACTTTTGCAAAGATCAGCGGGCCGACGAACTGAAACGAGCCCGCCCAGTCGAAGGGCATTCGACCATTGCACACTTCTCCCGTATCGCCCGTGAATTGGGAATCGTTCTGCCGCTCAGCATTTTTGAGCGGGCGAACAATGCCTACTTCAACACCGTGGTGATGGTGGACGCCGACGGTCAAACGCTCGGTATCTATCGCAAGAGTCATATTCCCGACGGGCCCGGGTATTCAGAGAAGTTCTACTTTTCACCCGGCGACACCGGTTTTCGTGTTTGGCCAACTCGCTATGGAGTGGTCGGCGTCGGTATCTGTTGGGATCAATGGTTTCCCGAAGCAGCACGCAGCATGGCACTGCTTGGTGCGGATGTGATTCTGTATCCAACGGCAATCGGGAGCGAACCACAGAATCCATCGTGGGATTCCAGTGGCCATTGGCAACGGGTGATGCAGGGGCATGCCGCAGCCAACATCACACCAGTAGTGGCAGCGAACCGCACGGGTCGCGAAGTTGGTGATCCAACCGAGGTCACGTTCTATGGTTCTTCGTTCATCACGGATGCAACCGGCGCCAAAGTTACAGAAGCAGGACGTGACGACGAGCGTGTTCTCGTGGCCGACATCGATATCGAAGGCAATCGAGCGATGCGCGCTGCTTGGGGGCTGTTTCGTGATCGCCGACCTGAGCTGTACGGCGCCATCACGAGCCTTGATGGCAATCAACAACGCTGAGAGCACACACCACTCATGAAGATGCCTGCTGAGTTTGCACCACACGAACGCACCGTGATGTGCTGGCCATCGCGCAACGAGTTGTATGGAACACATCTTTCCTCCGCCAAGCAAGCACATGCCACCGTGGCGAAAACCATTTCGGGGTTCGAGCCCGTGACGATGATCGCCAATGAAAAAGACCTCCCGGAAGCTCAGCGGTTGTGCGGCGGAACCGTCGACGTCGTTGCGCTACCAATCGATGATTCGTGGTTTCGCGATAGCGGCCCAACATACGTAATTGATGGTGATCGCCGACTTGGCACGTGTTGGATTTTCAACGGTTGGGGCAACAAATTCACTCCACATAACAACGATGCCAAGGTGGCTGCTGCGTGGTTGCGTCTGCAGGGTGAGGAGGCCCGAACGATTGACATGGTGTTGGAGGGTGGTGCGATCAACGTGGACGGTGCCGGCACTCTGGTGACCACCGAGCAGTGTTTGCTGCATCCCAATCGCAATCCTCATCTTTCGCGATCGCAGATTGCCGAGCGGTTATGCACGGAACTCGGCCAGGAGCGTGTGGTGTGGTTGCCGTATGGTTTGGCGCTTGATGACGACACCGATGGACATGTCGACAATGTCGCCGCATTTTGTGCACCCGGGGTGCTGGTCATGCAGGGGTGTGATGACCCGCGCGAAGCCGACTTCGAGCGTTGTGCGGCCAATCGTCGTGCTGCAGAACACGCCGGTCTGCAGATTCGGGAAATCCCGGTGTTGCCGTTCGTGGTCGCTGACGGGCGCCGTGTGGTTGTGCCGTATCTGAATTTCTACGTGGTGAATGGTGGAGTGATCGTGCCCGTGTGCGGGCACGCAGCCGATGATGACGCGATGGCACTCATCGCTGAGTGGTTTCCCCACCGGCAAATTGTCGGGCTCGATGTTGGTGAGATTCTGGCGATTGGTGGTGGGGGCATCCACTGCATCACGCAGCAAGTGCCTGCTGTTTAGCAGCAAGTACTAATCAGACAGGTGCGTCGCAAGGGCGAAGTGGCAACACCCGCGTTGGTAGCGACGACCACAGGTCGTCGCGCAGCGCGTCGCGCTGTGCGGCATGGCGCGAGTCATTCCAGAGGTTTGTGCGTTGCAGCGGATCATTGGCCAAGTCGTAGAGCTCACCTTCCGTGCCGTCGTGCACCGAGCCGGGCAACATCGCCGTGCAGACCCAGCCATCTCGACAGATCGTGCGGGCGCCAACAATCTTGCCGAAGAGCACGCTGTCCCACTCGGTGAGCACACGCTCGTGTCCAAGCGTGGCTGCGTCAGCGTCATCAACGGGAAGTCGCTCGGCTTCGGCGTACTCAGGCCGTGCAAGCCCCGCGATGGAGGCAAAGGTTGACGCCAACGACACCAAGCCAACTGGTGCTGCCACTCGCGCTGGCGCGACCTTGGCGGATGCTGCCGGCCGCCAGATGAGTGGCAGGCGCATCAACGAATCCACGTGATACGGACCTTTGAACAACAAGCCGTAGTCACCCTGTAACTCGCCATGGTCCGTGGTGTACAGCACATCAAGATCATCGCCCCAACCACGTGCTGCCACCGACTTCATCACACGACCAATTGCTTCGTCGATCAACTCGTTCTCAATATGTGCCATTGCGTTGACTTCGCGAACGTTGTCGGCAGTCAACGTTTTCGGTACCCATTTGGATGGCGCTTCGTAGTTGGAAATGAACGAACCCTCGTACCACATGCGCCAGTGACGCGGTTTGTCGTCGAGCACACGCTCACGTTCCGAGGCATTCTCGATGTAGCCAGCGGGCACGTCCAAGTCGCGCCAATTCACGCGGCCAAGTTCAGACTTTGGCGGGTCCCATGGATGATGAGGGTCGGGAAAACTCATCCAGCAGAACCAGTCGGCATCTTCAGGCAATGACGACAACCATGCAATGGTTTGATCGGCAACCCATTCGGTGTGGTACCACTCGCGTGGGATGTCGTTGTGCTTTACCTGTGGCGCGTTGGTTTCACCGCCACCGCTGGCATTGACCTGTAGTTGCTGGTCGAGCACTTGATAGAACATCGAAGCTGCCGTCGGATTTTGTTCGCGCAACCACTTTGCGTAGTGGAACGGGCCAACACCACCATGGGTGGCAAGTGCGAAGTGCTCGAAACCACGATGCGGGACGGGAAGACCGTCGGCGCCGATCAACATTTCCGTTTCCAGACCAGCCGAGCCAATCCGGTTCTCTGCAAAACGCAAGAATGGATCAATGAACGGCTCAAAGTGTGCCTTGCCGATGAGTGCGGTGCGATAGCCGGCACGACGCAAGTCGCTGGCAATGCTCGGAGCCTCGCGCTCGAGTGGCACGCCGTTCATCCACACGCCGTGTGTGCTCACGTGCTGGCCGGTCAGCATGGTGCTGCGCGATGGCATGCACACCACGTTTTGCGGATGTGCCCGGTCGTACACGATGCCGTTTCGTGCCAAACCATCAATTACTGGAGTTTGTGCGACCGTACCGCCGTTACACCCGAGTGCGTCGTAACGCTGCTGGTCGGTGGTGATGAAGAGAATCTTTCGACCCATCAGTCGGCTTCCATCAATTGTTTGAGTTTGGTAAGGCCTTCACCGGCAGCGCCTGCAATAACCAGAGCGAGCGCTTCGGGCTCCATATCGGTGGAATAGACCACGGTCGAGCCGCCGCGGCCATCGTCGAGCACATCGCATGTTCCAAGATGTGACGTGATGCCGGGGTTTCCCACCATGCGATATTGGAATCGTCGCAACGAGTGATCGTGAGTGATGATGTCTTCCTCGAACACAATTCCACTCGGCAGGGTGATCCAGCGCTTGTTGCCCTCGACGCGGCACGACGTAAGGGGAAACCACTCGTGTTGTCGTGCGAGATCACCGACGAGGGCCCACACCGTTGCAGGGTCACGATCAATGTGTACGTGGCGACGCACGGAACCCATACGAGAAAGGTAGCGGTTAGACCAGTCGCCAATCGATGCTGGAGAGCCCTGCCTTTTGTAGGGCTGCGTTGATTTGTGAAAACGGACGCGAACCGAAGAAGCCTTGATGTGCCGACAGCGGTGATGGGTGTGGCGACTCGATCACCTTGTGTCGTGAGACATCCAGCAACATCTTCTTCTTGCGTGCATGTGCCCCCCAGAGAACAAAAACGACGAACGGCTTGTCATTCACGGCACGAATCACTTCGTCGGTGAACGTGTCCCAACCTTTGCCAGCGTGCGAACCTGCTGCACCACTGCGCACGGTCAACGTGGTGTTGAGCAGTAATACGCCTTGTTGCGCCCAGGCCGTGAGATTCCCGTGTGGTGGAATGGGGATACCGAGGTCGCTCTGTAGTTCTTTGTAGATATTCATCAATGACGGTGGTGGTGGAACATCGCGTTGTACGGAGAAACACAAACCGTGTGCTTGGCCTGCACCGTGATACGGGTCTTGCCCGAGGATCACGACTTTGGTATCTGCGAACGAAGTGTGGTGGAGGGCAGCGAATACCTCATCATGCTTCGGGTGCACCACATGGTGTCGTCGTTCCTCGGTGACGAACTGCTGCAGAGATTTCCAATACGGTTTTTCAAATTCACCACGCAGCAGCGGGTTCCAATCCGTGGGGCTCATCGGGAGTCGGGCATTAGCGCCACTCGATGACATCGGGATAGACCCGGGTTAAAGGTTGCTGCACATCCACCCAGTTGCCTTCACGAGGTGAAGGCTCGTGTTCAATACGCAACATTGTGGTGTGCATATGCGGGGATTCGAGCATGGCGATGCGCTGGCGAGCGAAATGAAACGGACTCTGGCCATCATCGAGTGGGGTGACACCATGGCTTGAACCACAACCCACCATCGCAACACGGCTCCCGATGGGTATTGCCGTGGCGCGATAACCCGCTGTTGCCGCCGTGATGTTGCGTACCGCAATCACATCGGCCTGCAGGGAGAACATTGATTTGTCACCCAACCAGAGTTGGGTTCCCGTGCGTGCCACTACGCGATGTTGAAGACGTTCGCGAAGACTTGAAACAGCAAGCCCAATGTGGCTGACGTGCAGGGCAACATCAGTGGCAAGTTGCCCGGCAAGTGCAACTACTTCGTTGACGTGGTCGTCGTCGCTGCCGACGAGGGGCAAGTGCAACGACCAAGCCACCACGGAGTGGCCGAAGGATTCCACACGTTTGCGGAGCGCAGTTGCGTGATCGGCGTGGATGCCGTAGCGCTGCATCGAGGAGGCGACCTTGATCACAACGGGGTTGGCTATGCCCAACTGTTGCAAGATATGCAGGTCGTGTTCGGCACCAATCGCAAGCACTGCATCGTTGCGCAGGGGAGCCGCGACCCCGGCACCAAGTGGCGTGAGCACGAATGGTCGCATCGCTGCTGGTACCTCACCAAGTTCGTACACGGTGCCAACGGCAACATCAGACGAGATCCGGCTTGCATGCTCGATGAGCACCGCTCGACCAAAGCCGTAGCCATTGCCCTTCACGACGGGGAGTACATCACCTAGCGAGTTGACCGTCTGTGAAACATGACGATTCCAGGCGTCAGACTCGACGGCGAGTCGGAGTGTCATGCTGATTGACGGTATCTGGCGCGCTTCAATACCCAGCGAATCAGCTCGATGAGCAGTGTGATGCTGAACGCAGACACGAAGGCGATGATGAACGCAAGCGTGTGGTCGTCTTCAAACGACTTCCCGCCGATGAATCCAAGTAGTGCTGCATAATGCCCCCAAATGATTGCGGCAACAGCAGCCCAGCCGACGAACCACTTTCGTGGCTGCCGAGTAACCCCGCACGACAATGTGAGCGCAGTGCGACCACCCGGAATGAAACGCGCGGTGATGAGCAGTAAGCCACCGCGCTCATGCACCTGTTCCACGATTGCAGCCATTCGCTTCGTGCCCTTTTCAGTGCGAGTTTGACGGCGCATTACCCAGTCGCTGGCTTCGCGGCCAAGCAGATAACTGGCATTGTCGCCGATGAATGCGCCACTTGCGGCCACCACGATGACCAAGGGAATCCACAGGTTGCCGAGCCCTGCACTCACACCGCCGATGATGACGAGTGTCTCGCTCGGCACGATGGGAAGCACCGAGTCAAGAATGGCAATCACAAAAATAATCAAATAAAACCAAGGGGAAGAAGAGAAATCCTTCAGCCAGTCGAACGCCTGAGTTACTACCTCGAGCATTACCGCACGCTACAGCGATGGCTCGGTCTTGGTTCGCAAACGTCGAATGTTCGGTAAGTGTTTGATGATCACGAACACGACGAGCCCAAGCACCACGTACAACTCCCATGGTTTTGCGTCGTCAATCAACATGCCGATTGGCGTGGCGACGGTGATGGCAAGCGATGCAACCGACGCCTTGCGTGTGAGTTTGCTGATGACGAACCAAGAAATGAACATGACCAGGCTCACCTCGGGAAACAGTACGAACAATGCACCACCTGCCGAGGCCACACCTTTGCCACCGTGAAATTTTCGCATCACGGGGGCGACATGGCCCGCAACGGCCCCGCACAAGGCGGCATAGGCGAGTGGTCCGCGCTGCTCGCCGCTCACTGACCACGCAATGCCCACTGCGATTGCGGCCTTGGCCATGTCGGCAAGAAAAACGGTCATGCCGGCCTTCCAGCCCAATTCCCGAATCACATTCGACGCACCAGGATTACCTGAGCCCACCTGGGTGATGTTCTTGCCGAACTTTCGGGCTACCAATTCGGCGCTGGGAAATGTGCCGAGAAAATAAGCCACGACGACAACAATGACATCAGAGATTTGCATAGTTGCCTCCGTGGCGAGTGTAGTTGTTAGCGACACGATGGATCGTCAGGCGGAAACACACCAAGGCGATCCTGCTTCGGTGCAACCGGCAACGTTGTTGCCGTTGCCGACACAGCGGCATCATCCGAGATTGCAAGTGCGTTCACCATCACCTGAGTGAGCGGTAGCCACGAAAGTGACGCAGTGGTGCCAACTCTGTTGGTGCCGGTAGCGCCTTCATCACTTGCAACATCACTTGACGAAGTTTGACCACGGAAGATCGCAAAAATCGCCTGCATTGATGGAGTGTCGGTGACGGGCATGAGCACAGACTCGCTGCCGATTCGACGCATCGACCATTCGACGGTGTACGAGTTGACGCCACTCGTATCGAGGTTGCGCATCGCTTGAGCCAGGCTCAGCAAATCGCGCGGCGTGATGCGGTCATCGGTGATCACTCGTGCGAGCGCCACATTGAGCAGTGCATTTGCAGTGGCTGGGTTGGTCGTGCCACGATCAAGGGCTCGCTGCATCGAGCGACGCAGAAAGTCTTGTTGTCGATTGATGCGACCGATATCGCCGGTCGGGTCGCTCGACCAGTCCTGTTTTGCGTCGTTGAAGTAGCGATAGCCCGAGCGGGAACGCACATAGGCAAGTGCCTGTGAGCCGCGCAACTCCACGCATCCGGGGCCCACTTCGCGAAAACCAACCTTGTCATCCTTGGTGCGGTACGTAAACGGAATCTTGACACCACCAACGGAATCGACGATTTCTTTGAAGGCACACAAGTTGACGTTCACGTAGTGGTCAATCGGTACACCAAAGTTGTCGCTGATGGTGCGAATCAATCGGTTCGGATCTTTGCTGTCGAACGCGGAGTTGATACGCGACTGTCGTGTGGTGCCAGCGATATTGACCCAAAGATCACGTGGGAATGACAGCACCACGACGTCGTTATTGGTCGGGTCAACCCGCAACACCATGATGGTGTCCGACCGCTCACCGAATGACTCACGGTCACCGATTCCGCCTGCCGTGCCATCACCTTTTTCGGGGCACGCCCCATTGTCAGAACCCGTGAGGAGAAAATTCTTGGCGCGCAATCCGCTGGTGTCGTAGTTCCAATCGTCGGCTGGTGCACCGTCGGGTGTGGTGGCGGATGTGGTGCCACCGTCGATGCTGACCACGAGTCGATCGCCAACTTTGTTGTTGGCCCACACCACCAATACACCACTGATGATGAGTGCAGCAGCAATCACCGAGTTGACAATCACCACGATGACGTGTGCCCGCGGGCGGGTGGCGATTGGCGAATCGCTCATGACGCCGGGGCGAGCGTGACATTGACGGAAAGCGTTGCACCATCAACAACCTTGAACTCAGCGACGTTGCCGGCATTCACGAGGTCGGTTTGTGCTTGCGTTACCTCGGACGCACGCGACGCATCACAGGTAATGACGACCTGTGATACTGCAGCGCGTTGCGACACCTTTGCTTCCGTTTTGGTGCGGCGAATCTCGGCCAGCACTGTGCTGACGGTGTGTAGCAACTGCTCGGCAGCAGGCGCAGTCAGTGACGGTGCTAGTGAAGGTGCTAGTGAAGGTGCTTCACTTCCGGTATCGGCACTGGTTGGCCACGCTGTGCCGTGAACGCTGGTGTTGTGCCACCACGACCACACTTCGTCGGTACAAAACGGCATGTGCGGTGCCAGTAAGCGTTGCAAGATACTGATTGCTCGTGTGAGTGCATGACGAGCAGAGAGCGACTCGTCCGACACATTGGTGGTTGCAGGTACTCCGTCGACGCCACCTGTGCCGTAGGCGCGAGTCTTTACGAGTTCGACGAAGTCGTCGCAGAACCACCAAAAGAACGACTCGGTTCGCTCGAGTGCTCGCGCGTAGTCGAAGTCGTCAAAGGCAAGTGTTGCTTCGGCAACCACACCAGACAGTCGGCTGAGCATCGCACGGTCGAGCGGTGACGTAACGGCTCCAGATTCGCTACCACCAAAAGTCATCACGAATTTTGAAACGTTCAAGAGTTTGTTGGCGAGTTTGCCGCCGACTTTCATCTGATCTTCACTGAACGCCGTATCGACACCAGGGCGAGCAGAAGCAGCCCAATACCGCACGGCATCGCTGCCGTATTTGTCGAACAAATCGATTGGGGTGACAACATTGCCTTTGGACTTCGACATCTTCTTGCGGTCTGGGTCGAGAATCCAACCCGACAGTGTCGCGCGCCGCCACGGAATGCCACCGTGGGCCAAATGCGAGCGAACCATGGTGGAAAACAGCCACGTGCGAATAATGTCGTGTCCTTGCGGACGCATGTCCATGGGGAACACGCGAGCAAACAAATCGTCATCATTGGCCCAATTCGAAGCAAGTTGAGGGGTGAGTGATGACGTGGCCCAGGTGTCCATCACGTCGGGGTCGCCGACGAATCCACCGACAACCCCGCGTTGGTTGGCGTTGAAACCATTCGGCACATCGGTACTCGGGTCGATGGGCAAGCGCTCGTGCTCGGGGATGAGTGGCGACGCGTAATCGGGTTGACCGTCGGCTCCGACGCGATACCACACCGGGATAGGCACACCGAAGTAACGCTGGCGCGACACCAACCAGTCACCATTCAAACCCTGCACCCAATTGGCATAACGATGCTTCATGTGATCGGGATGCCAGTGCATTTCTTCGCCACGGGCGAGTAATGCATCGCGCAATGTTTGATCACGTCCACCGTTGCGGATGTACCACTGCCGACTCGTAACAATCTCTAGTGGTCGATCACCTTTTTCGTAAAACTTCACCGGATGGGTGATTGGCCGTGGCTCACCTTTGAGATCACCCGAGGTGCGCAAAAGTTCGACGATTGCCGTTTGCGCTTGCTTGGCGGACTTGCCAACGAGTGATGCATAGTGCGCACGACCAGCGTCACTCACGATCGCTGCGGGCGCATCGGCAAGCAGTCGACCGTCCCGACCGATGATTGCCCGTGTCGGCAAGTTGAACTCGCGCCACCACACAACGTCGGTTAAGTCGCCGAATGTGCAAATCATGGCGATGCCCGTGCCTTTGTCGGGTTGGGCGAGTGGATGCGGGTAGACACCAACTTCCACGTCAAACAATGGCGAGCGAACTGTTGTGCCGAACAATGGCGCATAACGCGCATCGTCAGGGTGTGCAACCAACCCCACACAAGCGGGGATGAGTTCTGGCCGCGATGTTTCGATGACCACTTCACCACCTGCACCATGGAACGCCACGGTGTGGTAAGCGCCAGGGCGTTCGCGGTCTTCGAGTTCTGCTTGCGCTACTGCAGTACCGAAGTCGACATCCCACAGCGTGGGGGCTTCTTGTGTGTAGGCCTCGCCACGCGCCAGGTTGTCGAGGAATGCTCGCTGCGAAGTACGCCGTGCATGCGCGGAGATGGTGGTGTACAGCAGTGACCAATCCACCGACAATCCAAGACGGCGGAACAAGTCTTCGAATACTTGCTCGTCTTGTGCGGTGAGTTCGTCGCAGAGTTCGATGAAGTTCGGTCGCGACACTGGAACGGCTCGGTGATCCTTGGGTGGGCTGCCTCGAAATGGTGGCGTAAAGCCGGCCACATACGGCAGCGATGGATCGCACGTGACGCCGAAATAGTTCTGTACGCGTCGCTCGGTGGGCAAGCCGTTGTCGTCCCATCCCATCGGATAAAAGACGTCTTTGCCGCGCATCCGTTGGTAGCGAGCGATGGTGTCGGTATGGGTGTAGGAAAACACATGCCCCATGTGCAACGAACCGCTCACGGTGGGCGGTGGTGTGTCGATTGCAAACACCTCGTCACGCGTCGCGGTGCGATCGAATGTGTAGATACCGTCAGCGTTCCATCGTTCAACGAAGCGGGCTTCCACCCCATCCAACGTTGGTTTCTCAGGAACTCTGCGCGTCGGGGAACCGTTCGACATGCTCTCTCAACGGTAGTGGCGCGAGTGCACTCGTAGAATTATCTCGTGTTCGCGCTGTATGACACCTTGACGCGCGAAGTACGCACACTGCAGATGCGTGAGCCGGGCAAACTCGGCATATATCTGTGCGGTCCCACGGTGTACGGGCCGCCTCATCTGGGGCATGGTCGGGCCACCATCGTGTACGACATTTTGCGTCGTTATCTGGAGTGGTGCGGCATTGATGTGCGGCTGGTGTCGAACATCACCGATATCGACGACAAGATCATCGACCGTGCCAATCGCGAACAGCGAAAATGGCAGGACATCACACACAAGTGCGAGTCGGTGTGGTTCGACGCCATGGGTCGCCTTGGTGTTCGGCGCCCGGATGACATCCCGCACGCAACAGAGTATGTGGATCAAATGGTGCAGATGATCGCGACGCTGATCGATCGCGGAGCGGCCTATGCCACCAGTGACGGTGTGTATCTCGAAGTACAAAAAGTGCCCGACTACGGCGCTCTTGCCCACCAGTCGCTCGACGACATGCTGGCTGGTGGCGGCGATCGCGAAGTGCTCGGCGCGCAAGAAAAGCGTCATCCTGCCGACTTTGCGTTGTGGAAATTCTCCAAACCCGATGAACCATCGTGGCTGTCACCGTGGGGTGCAGGTCGCCCGGGTTGGCACAGTGAGTGTGTGGTGATGAGTTTGGAATTGTTGGGCGATGGTTTTGATCTGCATTGTGGCGGTGCAGACCTGCGTTTTCCGCATCACGAAAACGAACGTGCGCAGGCCGTTGCACTCGGGCGGCCATTTGCCCGGCATTGGATGCACAACGGCTTTGTCGTTGATGTCGAAGGTGAAAAGATGTCAAAGAGTCTCGGCAATGTCACCAACTTGCTTGACCTGCTTGATCTATACGACCCGCGTGCCTACCGCATGTTGCTGTTGCAGACGCACTATCGCTCACCCGTAAAAGTCGGCCAAGACAACATCGACGCATCAGTCAACGCGCTTGCAGGCCTCGATGCGTTTGCTGCGCGTAGTGCTGGCGTACGAGCCGCGTCAGACCCCGCAGTGTTGGCCCAGTTCCGCGCGCTGATGGACAACGATTTGGATACGCCGCAGGCAATGGGGCTCATTTTTGACACGGTTCGCCAAGCCAACGGCGCCATCGATGCAGGCGATGCAACCGCTGGTGCACTCGTCGGCGCCGTGCACGAGATATGTGGAGCACTTGGGTTGACGCTTGTTGCAGCAAGTGAAGTTGACGCAACTGCACAAGCGAAGGCCGCGGCTCTTGATGCCGCGCGTACTGCCAAAGATTTTGCAACGGCGGATGCGTTGCGGGCGGAACTACAAGCCGACGGTTGGCTGGTGGAAACCACCAAACAGGGCACCGCACTTCGTCGCACGACATAACGCGGCAACCTACCCACTGGTAACTTGTAGTCATGGCTGAGTTCTCGCTTTCCCTCAATGACGACCAATTACAACTAAAGGACTGGATTCATCAGTTCGCGGTGGACACGATTCGCCCCGCTGCCCACGAGTGGGATGAGCGCGAAGAATTCCCCTGGCCCATCGTGCAAGAGGC
>JBEDEI010000004.1:0-5043 GCA_041175765.1 Actinomycetota bacterium
CCACTCGAGTGGCGCGCAGTCACCGATGTGGTCGCTCGCACCGTGGCGTGGAGCAAGCCTTTGATTCCTGCTCCGGGTGACCCTGGCGCATTCGCTGGCACACCGGCGTTGGTGTGATGTCGACGCAAGAGCCGTTTGCTCACGTCGACTTGTTGCCGCTTGGCCCCGACGACACCGACTATCGATTGATCTCGCGCGAGGGCGTGTCGGTGGTGTCCACCGACGTTGGCGAGTTCTTGCGGGTCGACCCGAGCGCAATCACACGACTCACTGCCGAAGCAATGCGCGACATCGCCCACTACCTACGCGCAGGTCATCTGGCGCAACTCGCGAGCATCTTTCAGGATCCCGAAGCAAGCGAGAATGACCGCTTCGTAGCGCTCGACTTGCTGAAGAATGCCTCCATTGCGGCTGGCGGCGTGTTGCCGATGTGCCAAGACACCGGCACGGCGATCGTCAAGGCGAAAAAGGGCCAGTTCGTACTCACTGGTGGTGGCGACGAGGCGGCAATCTCGCGCGGTATTTACGACACCTATCTCACCAGCAACTTGCGCTACAGCCAACTGGCACCGGTGTCGATGTACGAGGAAGTAAACACGGGCACCAACCTGCCGGCAGAAATCAAGATTGCAGCAGTTGATGGTGCCGAGTACAAGTTCTTGTTCATTGCCAAAGGCGGTGGGTCGGCGAACAAGAGTTATTTGTTTCAGGAAACCAAGGCGCTGCTGAACGAAAAAACATTGCTGCCGTGGTTGTTCGAAAAAATGAAGACACTCGGCACGGCTGCCTGCCCGCCCTATCACTTGGCGGTGGTCATCGGTGGCACGTCGGCTGAGTACGCCGTGGAAGTCGCAAAACTGGCGAGCACTCGCTACCTCGATTCACTGCCCACACACGGCAGCGCTGCCGGTCACGGCTTTCGCGATCTTGAACTGGAAAAAAAGGTGTTGGCACTAGCCCAACAAACAGGAATCGGTGCGCAATTCGGTGGCAAGTACTTCTGCCACGATGTCCGCGTCATTCGTCTGCCGCGTCACGGTGCAAGTTGCCCGGTGGCAATGGCGGTGTCGTGCTCGGCCGATCGGCAAGCCCTCGGCAAGATAACTCGTGACGGAATTTTCCTCGAACAACTCGAGACCGATCCGGCCCAGTTCCTACCTGCGGTTACATTCGATGAACTTGGTGGCGAAGTCGTGCGTATCGACCTGCGTCGCCCGATGGCCGAGATTCGCAAGGAGCTCTCCAAGCATCCCGTGAAAACGCGGGTGATGCTGACGGGCCCGATGGTGGTGGCCCGCGACATCGCCCACGCAAAACTGAAGGAACGTCTCGAGCGGGACGGCACCCTGCCGGACTACTTCAAGGATCACTGCGTTTACTACGCGGGCCCCGCCAAAACACCGGCAGGTTATGCGTCGGGTGCGTTCGGCCCAACGACGGCAGGCCGCATGGATTCCTACGTCGCCGAGTTTCAAAAAGCCGGCGGAAGTTTCGTGATGCTGGCAAAAGGCAACCGCTCACAACAAGTCACCGAGGCATGCAAACAATATGGCGGTTTCTACCTCGGCTCCGTTGGTGGTCCGGCAGCGCGCTTGGCGCAGGACTGCATCACCAAAGTGGAAGTGCTCGAGTATTCCGAATTGGGCATGGAAGCCGTGTGGAAAATCGAAGTACAAGACTTCCCGGCGTTCATCGTCATTGACGACAAGGGCAATGATTTCTTCGACATGGTGGATGCCACGCGTGCCACGCCCGTCAACATTCGCTCGTAAGCGCAGGCGACCGCGTCGCAAACGAGCACCACGCGTGGAGGGTCGGCTCTCTGCGCTCGAACAGGAACGCATCACGTGCTCGCTTTCGGCCTGGAAGGGCGCACCTGGTCGGTGTCAATGGTGCAACGAAAAAATCACCTCGCCGCGGCGGCGCACATGGTGCAGCGACGCATGTGGGCGTGCCTACCAGCGCAACCACATTTGGCGATTTGCCCGCGCAGCCGCTAAGCGTCGCGCCAAATACTTCTGCGAGCGACCAGCGTGTTCGGCGCAGCGACGCGACTGCGAAGTAAATCATCGCGCTGCGCGAGAAGGGGGCGGCTACGGGCCAGGGTGTCATCACCATCTGTCACCCGACGTGAATGGCCTGGGTGGCCTCGAAGTGTTGTGCCGTGCGCATCACCGCGAAGTAACTACGGCCCAAGCCAAGGAGCGTGCGGCTCGGCGACGCGAGGCACGCGAGGCTGCCGCTGCTACGGAACCGTCGTCGTAGACGAACCCGAATCCTCGGTCGTCACGGCCGAATCCGCATTGATTGCCGAGTCGTCACGGAAGCGAGGGTCCAAACACTCGGGCTCCCGAAATGGTGCGTAGTCGAGCGCGCGTCCAATTGTTTGTGCCAGCGCACTGCGACCTGCGTCGGAGAGGTGAATCTTGTCCTTGCCAGTGATACCGCGCAATTTGGCGACGCTCGCCCAATCAAGTACGTGAACGTGATCGAACTCGCCCGCTACTTCCCTGATTGCCGCGTTCACCGTTTTCTGTGCATCGCGAAACACTCCGGTGGTCAGCACGATGGTTTCGACACCTTGGGTGATTTCGAACATCTTCCCGAGTTGTGCTCGCAGAACGTCTTCGTTGCCCTCATAATTGGTGCCCAGATAGATGACGACGACATCCCAGATCGCATCGATTCGTGCCTGCAGCACCCGCACACCGAATTCAGCGAAGCGTCCGGGTTCTGCCTCGATTGCCACTTGCCAGCCAAGTGGCTCGAGCGCGGTACACATCTCATTGCCGTAGCGCTTGGCAGTGGAAGCAAGTATTGAGTCACCCACCAACAACACACGATTTCCATCCACGCGTGGCCCGACTGGTCCGCCTTCAGGCATCGGTAGTTTCAGTTCGACTCCATCAGGGAGCGTGACTGGTGCCCAGAAGTCGTAGCCGGGTAGGCGTCCGATGCCGTCCAGTACACCTTCCTGACCCGAGCTTGATTCACTCGCACAGCCGGCCAGCAAAAGTGCGATGATGAGCGCACCACGAGCGAACGTTCTCATACTGGTTTCAACTCTTCGAAGCGGTCTACGTTGCGCATGTCTTTGAATTTGAACCACCACACGCCCACGATGCCAAGCGTGAGCACACCACCACCGACGACCGTAGCGGGCACACCGACGGCATGTGCAGCCACACCGGATTCGAATGCGCCGAGTTCATTGGTCGCGCCGATGAACACATTTTCCACCGCAGAGACACGACCCCGCTTGTCGTCTGGTGTGACGAGCGGAACGATTGAACCGCGCACGAACACGCTGACCATGTCGGCACCGTGGATGAACAGAATTGCAACGAAGGCAATCCAATACGTGCGCGTGAGACCGAGCACGATGGTGCCGACACCGAATACTGCGACAGCAACGAGCAGCCACTTACCCACGTGGCGTCGCAGCGGTCGCACGGCAAGCAAGAGAGCGACTCCACCTGCGCCAATCCCCGCCGCGGCGCGCAGCCACCCATAGGCGATGTTGCCGACTCCTAGCCGCTCCTCAGCAATCACCGGCAGTAACGCAACGGCACCACCGAACAACACGGCGAACAAATCCAGCGAGATGGCAGCAAACAAGATCGGTGAACGACGTATGTAACTTAATCCCTCCACAGCCGAGCGCAAGGTGGGCCGCTCACCAGCATCACTACCCCGCTGAGTGGCCGGTACGCGAACCAGCGAGAACAAACTGAACGCCAGAATGATCAACCCGGATCCAGAACCATACGCCAACACCGGCGACACGGAATACAAAAACCCGGACAATGCCGGCCCGATGATGCCTGCGGAGGTCCATACGGTGGAATACAAGGCGATCATTTGCGGTAGTCGCCCTTCTGGTGCAATCGCTGCGGCAATTGGGCGCATCGATGGCGCCAGAAATGCACGAGCCGTGCCGTACAGAATCGCGATGACAAAAATCGGCACGACACTCGTTGGTTGGGTCGATGCGTACAGCATGAGGAGCAATGCCGACGCAAGTTCACCGAGAATCGCAAATTGTGAAACGCGTTTTCGATTGAAGCGATCGGCAACGGTGCCCGAGACGAATACCAGTAGCGCAATCGGGAGAAACTCTGCGAGGCCGAGAAAGCCCAAGTCCAACTCGCGTCGAGTGATGTCGTAGACCTGCTTTGCCAACGTGGTGACCTGCAGCGAGAGACCCACGTACAGCAGCACGTTGGCGCCGATGTAGGCACCAACCGACGGTGCCCGCAGCACTTCAAAGACAGAAGCACGCCCCGATGAATGTTGAGACGCCACGACCTCATTAGGTTAGTGATTCATGGTGTTGTCACCGTTCGCACGCGAGACACAATTCATGTCGGCGCTGGACCAGGCCCGACTCGTTCGCGAGAAAAAAGTGTCTCCATCCGAGTTACTCAATGCTGCAATCGAACGGTACGAAGCATTCAACCCTCAAGTCAACGCAGTCACCATCACATGGCTCGAGCACGCACGCGAGTTGGCGAAAACTGCCGATGCAAAGCACAGCGATGCCCCCTTCCACGGTGTACCGACGCTCTTCAAAGACCTCGGCATTTTGTACGCAGGCCAAGAAATCTCCCAAGGCAACAAGGCCATCAAAGCCATGAAGTACATCCCACAACAATCCTCGGAGTTGGCAACACGCTTCCTGGCTGCCGGATTCATTCCATTCGGGCGCACGAATAGTTGTGAATGGGGCAGCCTGCCCGTCACCGAACCCGAAGCTTGGGGCCCAACTCGCAACCCACACGACTTGTCACGCACATGCGGTGGTTCAAGCGGTGGCGCCGGTGCCGCAGTTGCTGCGGGCATCGTGCCGCTCGCCCACGCTAGTGATGGTGGCGGCAGCATTCGGATTCCGGCCTCATGTAACGGACTCGTCGGATTGAAACCAAGTCGTGGTCGTATCTCACTTGCACCACTCGGGGACGAATCTGGTCTCAGCGTGCAACTTGCCGTTACCCATACGGTGGCCGACACTGCGGCACTTCTTGATGCAGTGAGTGGTGCCGG
>JBEDEI010000005.1:0-2810 GCA_041175765.1 Actinomycetota bacterium
AAAGTGGCGAATTGGCCACCGCGGTACGCGCGGGCGAGACCATTGAAGTGCCGTTGTCGATTACAAAACGGTTACGTTCGCTTGGTTTGTCAGACGACGTATGGCGCGAATAGCGCCGCAACACTTACCCCGCAGTTGGGCTGTGTAGTACCGTTCGAACGTGCAAATTCGCAAGTTTGTGGTGACCTGTGAAGACATTCTCGAAGAACAAGGTCGCACTGTCGGCCGTGTAGTGCGCCGTGCAGTGTGCAGTGCGGTGATCGTCAACCCACTTGCTGGCAAACCAGGTGCCGATTTGGCCGAACTTGAAGCAATGGGTGCAGAGATTTCTGGTCAACTCGCGCAGCGAGCCCTCGCTGCACTCGGGGTTGCGCCCGAGGAAGTAACCGCCTACGGCAAAGGTGCCATCGTGGGCACCGCAGGCGAAATTGAGCATGCAGCTGCACTGATTCACCCACGTTTTGGGGCACCAGTGCGCAAAACAGTGGTGAAAGGTGACGACATTATTCCCTCAACGAAGAAAATCGGTGGGCCAGGTGCGCACATCACGCTTCCGATCACGAACAAAGACGACATCTGGTCGTTCAACGAAATGGACGCGATTGATGTGTGGATTCCCGATGCACCGCATGCTGATGAAATCGTGGTGAGCGTTGCGCTTGCCGTGGGTGGTCGCCCGTTCGCACGAACCAAGAAGCCGTCATGATGTGTGGCTGCACCAATGTTTAAAGCGATGATTCTGCTGACGCGTCGCACAGATATGACGCACGAACAGTACGAGCAGTGGTGGTTGGGAGTACACGTGCCACTCGCCAAGCAGTTGCCCGGCTTGCGTCGTGCCGTGTTCAACGTGGTGCAAACGCCAGGGGAAGGCGACCCCGATGGCATCACCGAATTGTGGTTTGACAGTCGTGAAGCGTTTGATGCGGCTTATGCAACGCAGATCGGCCAGCAGGTAGTTGCTGATTCGATGGCCAATGTATCGAGCCGCCGACGAATGTTCGTCGACGAACACCAAGTGTTGGGTGCCTAAATCAGGCTTCTACCGCGGTGAGGTCGGGGCCGACCACGATGCGTCCAGAAAAATGCTCGGCGGCCTGAGCAATCCAGTCGGCCTCCTGGCCGGGTTGCATTGCCGGCACGTAGTGCGTGAGCACGAGAGTTTTCGCGTTTGCTCGCGCGGCAGTTTTCCCAGCGTCGTGCACACTTGAGTGATAGTCGAGAATGTCGTGCAAGCGCGGTGCTTGGGCGGGCAACATTTGTTTCATGATCTCGATGAGGTCCGGTCGCAACACGGTTTGCACGTAGATGTCGGCATCGGTGCACAACGCGTCGAGCTCGACACACGGCACCGTGTCGCCCGCGAGTGCTGCAACTTTGCCTTCGGCCTCAAATCGGAAACCCACCGTCGGGGCAACAGGGCGGTGGTCGGTCTTCCCAACGATGACGCGCACGTCGCCAATGTCGAATGTGTCGCCTGGTGACACTTCGGTTACCTCGATTTGCATGCCAGGACCAGAACGCAGATCTGCGTGGTGGTCGCAGCGGTATTGCTCATCAAGCGCCAACATTTGCAGCAGTCCATCGACCACTTTCCGAGTGCCAACTGGACCATAAATCTGCGTAACGATGGGCTGTGGTGACATAATCCAACGTGACGTGACGAGATCGTTCAGGTCGCTGATGTGGTCGCTGTGCAGGTGTGTGAGCAGAATCGCCGAAAGAAATGGTGGAAACAATCCCGCCCCAGTAAGTCGCATTACACAACCACGACCGCAATCCACCAAAATATGTTGACCCGCAGCCTGCACGAGTGTTGATGGGCCGGCGCGATTCGCGTCAGGTATCGGGCTACCCGTACCGATGAGCGTGACTTTCATGAGTTCCACGTTAGACATCGCCTACCATTTCGTATTGTGTCGTGGCGCTCGGTGCAGTTGCGTGAGCATAAGTACTTTGTACGCGGTGTGCGTGAGCCAGTGCACCGCTTGCGAATCGGCGATCGCTGGGTCGATGTGTGGATTCCCGATGTAATGCCGAGTGGGCTCATCGTCGCCCACGATGGCCAGAATGTGCTCGATGACCGCTCGGCAATGCATCATCAAACGTGGGATGCTGCTCGTGCGGCCATTCGTGCGGCACAACGAATTGGCATCACACCTCCTGCTGTCGTAGGTGTGTGGAGTGGTTCTACACGGGATTCTCCTTATCAACGCGGATACGAACTCGTCCCGCAGAAACTCATGACGACTGAAATGTCGATTGATGTGCGGCTCTCCGACTGGTTCGACTTGAACAAGATGTGTGGTGACGACTACCAGGCGCAGGTTGCCGACGTGATCGTGCCACACGTCATGCGGATGATCGGTGGCGAGGTGCCTGTCGCGATGATGGGGGCGAGCATGGGTGCTCTCGCCACGCTCTATGCACTCGGCGAGCGCCCCGAGCTCTACGGCTGCGGGCTTTCTTTCTCGGTGCACTGGCCATTTGCCGGTGCCGCGCTCGTCGATGCGTTGATTGACCATCTGCCCGCACCCGGCAAGGTTCGCGTGTGGATGCAGAACGGCACCAACGGGCTTGATGCCTCGTATGCGCCATTTCAACGTCGCGCCGAATCGCGCCTTGCTTTGCGCGGCTACGTGCACGGTCGCAACTATGTTTCTCGCGTGCTGCGCCGCAGCGGCCACAACGAACGATCGTGGGCGCGTCGCCTACCCCACGCCATCGAGTGGTGGCTACGCGGTATCTAGGCGGTCAGATGCGCCCGTCATCTCTGCGGTGATAGTCAGCTACTCAGTGAGGTGTTTCGC
>JBEDEI010000006.1:0-7109 GCA_041175765.1 Actinomycetota bacterium
TCAAAGTAGCGGATGCGTTCCCAATCGGTCACGCTGTTGTTGAACGTCGACCACTCATGTCGTGCCATGGTGAGCAAATGATGATGCACATCAGCGCCAAAACATTCACGAGCGATCTCGCTGCGCTCCCACAGATCTGCTGCTTCGGCGAGTGTGGCTGGAATGCGAGGCACATCGTTTGCTTCGTAACCATTGCCGCTATATGCATCCGACAACTGCAGTCGGTGACGAATGCCGTAGAGACCGGCAGCAATCGTGCCCGCAAATGCGAAATACGAATTGGCATCAGCCCCTGGGATGCGGCACTCCACTCGGGTGGATGCGCCATGCCCCACCACTCGATAGCCCAGCGTGCGGTTGTCCTGCCCCCAGGCGACCGCAGTCGGGGCCCAGGAACCAGGTTGAAAACGCTTGTAGCTATTTACCGTGGGAGCCCACAAGATGCTGAAGTCGCGCGTGGCCGCCAACTGCCCTGCCAGATACATCCGAAAATGTTCGGTCATCTCCGAACCGTGTGAACCAGCATCGAATGCCGAACCACGAATTGCGCCTTCACTCAGGTGCCACAAACTTGAATGCACGTGGCAAGACGACCCGGTTTCGGCAAAGTCGTACTTGGCCATGAACGTCACGCTGCGACCCAGACCACTGGCGATTTCCTTGGCCGCGGTTTTGTACACGATGTTGCGATCAGCCATCTCCAGCGCACGCGTATACGCCAGGTTCAATTCGTGTTGACCACGACCGGCTTCACCCTTGGAAAACTCCACGGGAATGCCGGCTGCTTCTAGTCCACGGCGGATCTCGCCAACGACGTACTCGTCCCGCGTTGTTTGCACTACTTGGTAGTCCTCCATGAACGGCGAGTGTGGCGTGAGGTTGCTGTACCCGCGTGCATGCATCTGTTCGTACGAATCACGGAACAAATAGAACTCAATTTCGCTACCGATCATTGGCTCGAGGTTTATCTCTCGTGCAGCCGCCACCTGGTCGCGCAACACCTGCCGTGGAGCCACACCGATTGGCTCACCGGTCTTGACAGAAAACAGATCACACAAAATCAGCGCAGTTTTCGGCACCCACGGTGTAAACCGCAGCGTGCTGAAGTCGGCGCGAGCCACCATGTCGCCGTAGCCAATGTCGTACGACGCAAACCGATAACCCGGCACCGCAACATCATCGAAGTCGGTGGCAATCAAATAATCACAGTTTTCAGTGCCGTGCTCGGCGACGTGTTCCAAAAAGAAACGTCCAGTGGTGCGCTTGCCTACCAACCGACCTTGCAAGTCGGGAAACGCCATGACGACGGTGTCGATGTCACCGCGCTGAATTGCGCCCGTCAACTCCTCGCGAGTCGGCTGGGCTGGCATGGCGAGTTACTTCTTTTTGCTCGTCGCCTTGGGCTTGGCTGGCTTCTTCGCAGCGGCTTTCTTCGGATCGACCTTCTTCTTGCCACCAGTTGATGCACGACCGAGTTCCTGCAACTGCGACTTACCGCCCGCGCTGAGCACGCCTTTTTCCAGTGCGTCGTCCAAGAAGCGTGTGGCTTCTTCAGTGCTACAACGCTTGGATGGCGCAATCTCTGAGATCAAGTTGAGGCGTGCCCGCTCGTACATCGTTTTTTCGGCAGCCGACAATTGATTTTCGCGGTCACGTGCCGCCAAGTTGCGCACCACTTCGGCGACTTGGTACACGTCACCGCTCTTCAACTTTTCTTGGTGGTTCTTGAATCGTCGTGACCAGTTGGCAGGCACGCGTGGGTCGGGCTTGGAAAGCACATCGACCAAGTCCTGCAATTCACTCTTGGACACTGGCGGACGAATGCCCAGGTCGTACACCTTTGCCACGGGCACCGACAGCGTCATTCCCTTACCGGTTGCATCGGTCATGACGGACTCAAGAATCAGGTAGTCCTGCACCACATCGAATGCGCGCATTCGTTTGATGGCTTTCACCGTGCAGGCCCCGTGTTGCGGATAGATGACGGTGTCGCCTTTTTTGAATTTCTTCACAACTGCTATGCCTCCGAGGGTCGTTTCAGGCTAAGGCGTAGAGACGCACGGAATGGGCATTGCTGTGTGGAGACTGGCGCTCCCGGCAGGAATCGAACCTGCAACCTACGGATTAGAAGTCCGTCGCTCTCTCCAATTGAGCTACGGGAGCCTGGCAGCCGTCGACCTGCGCCGATGACCTGCCTTCTACGGTACGCACCCCGCCCGAGCGGCGCTGGGGCACCCCTGCGGCCTGCCAACACTTTGTTACAAATCCATTACAAAATGCCCGAAAAGGTCAAGCAGTTGTAACTGGGTTATTGCCACTGTGAAGCCCGTCATGCCCTAGAACAGTGGTGACCCCAAAAGGGTGGCCACCAGGTCGCTCGGGTTCGAACAAAGGAACACAACAAATGGACAAAGTTGACTGGATAGCAGCGCTATCTGACAACCAACACGAGTTGATTTACAACGGATTCTCCTTCGCGGTCGCCGCGATGGGTATCGGATTCGTGTTCTTCCTCGTATCACGCAACCGGGTAGCCCCGCAGTATCGCAGTGCCGTCACCATGTCGGCGATGATCTGCGGTATCGCCGCCTACCACTACTGGCGCATTTTCGGCCAGTTCGCCGATGGAGGCACATGGAACGAGGGCTACCGCTACGCGGACTGGCTGCTCACTGTTCCATTGCTCGTCGCTGAACTTGTCGTGGTGTCGGGCTTGAGCAAGGATGCAGCAAAGAAAGTGACCCCACGCCTTGTCGTGGCGGCACTGCTCATGATTGCCACTGGTTACCCAGGCGAGACTGCAGCCGACGGCAGCAGCACCCGCACGGTATGGGGCATCATCTCGAGCATCTTCATGCTCTACGTGTTGTACGAATTGTTCGCTGGCGAAGTGGGCAAAGCCCTCAAGTCGCAGAGCGGCGAAGTCGGCAGCAAGCTGAACAACGTGCGCTACCTCCTCCTTTTCACCTGGGGTGTCTACCCCATCGCCTACATCTTGGGCGACGAAAAGAGCTGGTTGGCTGACACGCTCGGCTTGAGCGGCAGCGATGCATCAACCGCAATCCAAGTCGGCTACACCATTGCCGACGTCTTGGCCAAGCCTGGTTACGGCTTGATCATCTTGGGTATTGCGATTGCTCGCTCCAACGCAGAGGGTTACCGAGCCGCCTAAGGCTCACGCACTCTCCCACCCTTCGGGGTGGATGTAAGGCCCCGGTCGAAAGGCCGGGGCCTTACTCATGTAGGCACACCCGCATGAAGATCTACGGCGCCAGGAGCGCCCGCAGTCGTTCGGTGACGGCACCGTGAGACGGAGAAGTCGCCGCAACCCAAAGCACGAAGTCGTACACCTGATCGTTCGTGAGATGTGATACTGACACTCCGTTGATCTCGAGAAACACTGCAGTTGACAACCAACCAAGTCGTTTGTTTCCGTCGATGAGCGCGTGATTGCCAACAATTGACTGCAAGAGCGCCGCGGCCATCTCGTAGATGTCGCGGTAGGCATACTCGCCGCCAAACGTGGTCTGTGGGCGCAGGAGAGCGGAGTTGAGCAAGCCCATGTCACGAACCGGAACAGGATCACCCAGCAAACGACGACCAAGATTCAAGACGTCATCAATCTCGAGAAATCGAAGCGGGCGGGTCATTCGCCGAGTCGCCGGAGCGCGTCGCCGTGCACTTTCATGATGAGTTCAGCTGCTTCATCGACTCGGCTGTGGTGATCGACGCGAATTACCCACTCACGCACAGCCGTGCGAGCCGCGTCCTGCATCGAGATGCCTTGAGCCCTCGCTGCCTTCTTCAGGTTCTGCTGTTCTGCTTTGGTAAGTCGGAGTGTCATGGCCATACCTATATGGTATCATATTGATACCACTTGTCAAACAGTGGACGAAAAGCCCGCAAAACGCGGATCGCAACGAGAGATGTTCGGGCCCTGGGCCGGGCTTAGCGCTGCTGGAGCAATTGGCGCAGGTAGTTGAGCGCGCTGATCACGGCAAGTTCGCGCATGGTCTTGCGGTCGCCGGGGAGCATCACGGTGGTGGAACTGGTGACACCCTCGGGTAGCGCCACGGCGATGCACAACGTGCCCACCTTGGCCCCATCTTGCTCGGCTGGGCCAGCAACTCCGGTGAGTGCCAAACCGACTGATGAACCCACCGTTGCACACACACCGATCGCCATGGCGCGGGCCGTGTCTTCGTTGATGACCGGACCTTTCGGCACACCGAGCACATCGAACTTCACTTCACTCGCATACGCCACCACGCCACCGCGCACGACATCGCTCGCCCCGGCCGTAGCCGTAAGTCGACCAGCGACCAAGCCACCCGTGACTGATTCGGCCACACCAATGGTGAGCCCACGTGCACGCAATAAGTCGAGCACAACGGATTCCATCGTGTCGGTGTCGTATCCGAATACCACTTCGGGAATTACTGTTCGCACTCGCTCAGCCCACTCGTCGAGCAACGCAGTGACCGCTGTGTTGTCGGCACCACGCCCGGTGAGGCGCACCTTGATGCCCTCCCAGCCGCTGGCGAGGAATGCAAGTGTGGGATTGCCAACCTTGTCGAGCTCGTCGATGATCGGCTGCAGGCGTTCATTGAGACCGCTTTCGCTTTCACCCCACGTCCGCAAGACGCGCGAAGCAATCTTGCGCTGCTCGCCGGACCGCGACAACAAGTCCGGGAGGATTGCACGCTCGTACATCTCGTGCAATTCGTATGGCACACCCGGCACCGCATAGATCACCTTGTCACCCACCGGGCAAATGAGCCCCGGTGCAGTGCCACGCTTTTGCTCGATCACACCAGCACCAACCGGCACCATCGCTTGACGAAGATTGTTCTCGCTCATACGACGGTTACGCGAAGCAAACATGTGTGCGATGCGATCGGCGATTACTTCGTCAAGCTGCAGCTCCACCCCCATGACTTCGGCAATGGCCTCTCGCGTGATGTCGTCGTGGGTAGGCCCGAGACCACCGCACACGATGACGGCATCAGCATCGCGCAATACCGACCGCAACGCGGCAACGATTCGCGCCTGATTGTCGCCAACTTTCACCTGCAAGCACGAGTCGAGGCCTGCGGCGGCAAGTTGTTCGCCCAACCACGACGAGTTGGTGTCGACAATCTGCCCGAGCAGCAATTCGGTACCCACTGCTACTACGTCACATCGCATTCGCTTGCCCCTTGCGAGCCGTCAGTGCCTTCCATGCATATTGCGCTCCAGAGAGCAGCGTTAAACCCACTGCCAACCACAGCAGCGACAACCACAACCAACGTTCGTCGAACGTCAGCGGCATCAAGGCTCCGGCCACCGCCAATTGCTGGCTGAGCGTCTTGATTTTTGCGGTGCGGCTTGCCGGCATCGACACACCTTTGGCGCCAGCCACCACTCGATACACGCTGACGATCACTTCACGCGTCGCAATGATGATGACAGGTAACAGCCAGAACACGCCGCGCGATACCAAGGTGAACATGGCACCAAGTACCAACACCTTGTCGGCAAGCGGGTCGAGGAATGCGCCGCTTCGGGTGATGCCGTGACGGCGCGCCAGGTAGCCGTCGATGCCATCACTGGCGCACAGAACGAACCACATCGCAAGCGCCACCCAAGACCCGCCTGGCTCGACGGGAATCATGGTGAACAACAACGGTGACACCACGATGCGCCCAACGGTCACGGCGTTCGCCCACGTGATGAGCGCGTTTGGGTCAACCGGCACGGGACGACTCCTCGCGGTCACCCGAAGCACGAGTTGCCCCTTCGGCGACGAGGTCGGGGCCTTCAGCATCGACGATGCGCACCTTGGCGAAACTACCCGTCGCGAGCGTGTCGGGCACCCGCACGATGCCATCAATCTGCGGGGCTTCGCGGTGGCTGCGACCGACACCGGGTTCGTCGACCAGCACCTCGACCACTTCGTCAATCAGGTCGTCTCGCTTGGCGGCAGTGATCGCATCTTGCAACTCGCGCAACTCGGCAATGCGCTCGTGCATCAACCCGGCCGGCACTTGGTCGGGCAGGTTGACGGCATAGGTGCCTTCTTCGGGGCTGTATTCGAAGAACCCGCACCAATCGAGCGATGCCTCGCGCACGAAGGAGAGCAGCTGATCATGGTCGTCCTCGGTTTCACCCGGGTATCCGACGATGAAGTTGCTGCGGAAGGCTGCAGTGGATTCGCGAGCGCGGATTTCGGCAATGCGCTTCAAGAACCGCTCTCCATCACCCCAACGTCGCATACGACGCAAATGTGGCTTCGACACGTGTTGCAGCGAAAGGTCGAAGTATGGCACGCCACTCGCAAGAATTGCCTCAATGAGTTCATCAGAGAGGTCGCTCGGGTACAGGTACAGCAACCGCGTGCGTGGCACCTTAGCGCTCACGGCACGCACGAGCGGCACGATGGAACCAGCGCCAAGTTCGCTCGGGCGATCTTTGCCGTAGCTAGCGAGGTCTTGAGCTACGAGCACTATTTCTTTTGCTTGCAACTCGTCCACTTCGCGCAAGATACTTTCCACATCTCGGCTGCGCTGCGGCCCACGGAAGGAGGGAATCGCGCAGAATCCACAATTGCGGTCGCAGCCTTCGGCAATTTTCACGTATGCCCACGGGGTCTGCGACTTCGGTCGTGGCAAGTTGAGCAAGTCGAACGACGGCACGGTTTCGCTCGCAACTGTGAGCGACGGCTTCTTGCCGAGCGACACTGCTGTTGCTGCGGTAGGCACCACGCCCGTCGCAATCGCTACGCCGAAACCGGCGATCTGGTCGGCCTCGGGCAGGTTGGCGCGCAGTTCATCGCCGTACCGCTCGGCCATGCAGCCGGTTACCACCAAACGCGCTCCGGATTTGCGGCGGTCGCTCAACGCCATGATCGTGTCGATACTCTCCTTACGCGCCTCTTCGATAAACGCGCACGTGTTCACCACCACCACATCCGCTTGGGTGTCGTCGTCGGTGGCCGTGAGGCCCTGCGCCAGCAAGGTGCCGACGAGTTTCTCGGAGTCAACTTCGTTCTTTGGGCACCCAAGCGTCTCGATGTAGAAGCGCGATGCCACGCATCAAGGCTACGAGAACTGTCAGCCGTGTAGTGCGAG
>JBEDEI010000007.1:0-10611 GCA_041175765.1 Actinomycetota bacterium
GTGGTGGCACGGCGTTACGCCGACATTGGCGAAGCACTCGGATCAGAACACGACCCCGAGGCAGGTATTGCGGCAGTAGAGAAATTGTCGGCAACAGTCGGTACCAACAAAAAACTGCGCGAGCTGGGTGCCTCTAACGACAACATCAGCGACCTCACCCAAGATGCATTGCGTGATCTCATCATTCTCAACACGCCGAAGTATCCAACTCGTGGTGATATCCACGAGTTGTACGCGCGCGCGCTTTAACTAGTCGGGGATCGCCTCGCGCACGAGCCGTGCGATTACGGACCAATTCGCAGCCAATCCTGGGTGCAAGTTGAACTGAGCAACTTCGTCGAGCGATACCCAGCGAGTTTCTGCCGATTCATGGTTGGCGGCATACACACCAGCGTCATCACGAGTAAAGGCAATGACGGTGTCGTAGCGCCAACTGCCGTGGTCGTCGGCGAATACTTGTCGCACATCACATCTCGTGGCGTCGACGCCGACTTCTTCGTGCGCTTCACGTATCGCTGCTGTGATGATGTCTTCGTGTGAGTCGCGCGCACCACCAGGAATGGCCCACGTACCACCACCGTGGGTCCATGTGGCGCGTAACTGCAACAACACGTGTGGCACTTCCAGATCGGTGCGTACTAGCAGTAAGCCTGCAGCACCGTGGAGACCCCAATGTTCGCGACCGCAGTCGCAAAAGATGAACCCGTCGCCGTCGCGGTGTGCCATGGTCTTATAAATGAGCAGGCACCGGAGAGGCACCGCCGCGAATGCTCCAGCGATCACCTGCCAGAAGTCGTGCAGCAGCAATCAAGAGCCCCATAATCACACCAGCAATCACGAATGTGGCGGTGCGACCGAAGGATTCGTAGGAGAATCCGGCAAATGATGCCGCCATGCCACCGGTCAGCGTCTGCATGCCGCCCAGCACCCCTTGCGCTCCCGCTTGGCGTTCCGCAGGTGCAACCATCCCGACAGAAACTCCTGAACTTGTCACGGTCATTCCGTCGTTCAATGTGTGCACGAGGAACACCGCCATGAGCAGCCAGGGCACGGAGATGATTCCGTAGAGCGACATGCATGCTGCACCAAACAGCATGCCGAAACCTCCGGCTCGAAACGGCCCGACACGTTGCACGAACTTGCCGCCGTATGGGGCCATGAACACCATCGGCAATACGAATAAGGTCACGCCGGTGTTTGCCATCCACGTCGGGGCTCCAAGGTCGTTCATCATGAGCGCCCATAGTGAATCGAACGTGCCAATCATGAAGAACACCGCAACGCCAATCAACACTCCCGCCATGATTGCGCGATCACGGAGCAGGTCCACAGCGAATCGCTCGGTGGGGTGGTCGGCCGCTGCAGTCTCGGGAATCGGCAACGTGAAAATGACGAGAGTAACCATTGAGAGTGCTGTGCCGATCAGTAGGAATGGAGCAGGAATACCGAATGGCGCAACGAGGAATGTGGAAATGATCGGGCCGGCCGCAAACCCACCGACTTCGCACGACAATACGCGCCCGAGATTGCGTCCGAGATGTTCAGGGTCGCTCACGATGATGACGCGACGCATTGCCGGCAGTGCACACCCAAGACCGATTCCCGACAAAAAGCGTGAGGCCAAGAGCTCGGGGAGTGAATCCGAAAGTGCCATTGCAAAGTTGCCGAAAACAGCGAGGGCGAGCCCGACGAAAATGAGTTGGCGTGAGCGCCCACGGTCTGCCATCGGGGCGATGGAAAGTTGGGCAAAGAATGACGTGAAAAACCCGATGGCAATCACGAGGCCAAGTGCGCCTTCACTGATGCCGAATTGGTCGCGGTAGTCGTCGAGCATGGTGAACATCACGCCGTAGGCCGACGACTTCACCGCAATCGCCACGAAAAGTGCGACAAGTAAACGCTGACGTGGCACGCAGCGAGGCTACTGACCATTGGGCACCTGAGCGCATCTGCGACAATGGGAGCATGGCGTTGCTCGAAGTCGTCAACCCCTTCGATCAATCGATTGTGGGCACCGCGCCTCGCGCAGAAATTGCTGATTGTCTTGCGGCAGTTACCAGAGCGCATGACGCATTCGTGAAGTGGCGCTCAACAGCACCACGGGTACGTGCCGAGATACTGCGCTCGGCTTATGAGCTCGTGATTGCAGAACACGACTCGCTTTCCCGTTTGATCGTGCAAGAAAATGGCAAGGTACTTGCCGATGCCAAGGCCGAAGTCACCTACGCGGCGGAATTCTTCCGCTGGTTCAGCGAAGAGGCAGTACGCATCGATGGCGACTATCGCCGCGCACCTTCTGGTGCCAATTGGCTGTTGGTCTCCCGCCAGCCCGTCGGCGTTGCGCTCTTGGCGACACCGTGGAATTTTCCTGCAGCAATGGCCACACGAAAAATTGGTCCTGCGTTGGCTGCCGGGTGCACCGTGGTGCTGAAGCCGGCAAGTGACACACCGCTTGCTGCACTTGCCATCTGCGATATTTTGCGCCGTGCGGGTGTGCCTGATGGTGTGGTGAACGTGGTGGTGCCCGATCCACCCGGTGACGCAGTGGCAGCGATGCTCGCCTCAGGCTTGGTACGCAAGTTGTCGTTTACCGGTTCCACTCGTGTGGGTGCATTGTTGTTGGCGCAGGCTGCGGAGCGAATCATCAATTGCTCAATGGAACTCGGTGGCAACGCACCACTCGTGGTGTTCGATGATGCAGATTTAGATGTGGCAGTCGATGGTGCGATGCTTGCAAAAATGCGCAACGGCGGTGCGGCGTGCACGGCGGCGAACCGCTTCTTCGTGCACGAAAAGATCCATGACAAGTTCGTGGATGCGTTCACTAAACGTATGTCAGCGCTCGTGTTGGGTGACGGTCTTGACCCCAAGACCCACGTGGGGCCACTGATTACTCGCGCACAGCAAGACACTGTGGCCAAACTCGTGGATGGTGCGGTTGCTGGTGGCGCAACCGTGGTGTGCGGAGCAAAACGGGCCAGTGATGCATCTTTCGGATATCACCCCACGGTGCTCACCGATGTGGCATTCAATGCCGACATCCTGCAACATGAAGTATTCGGCCCGGTTGCCCCCATCGTGCGATTTACCGATGCCGACGACATCATCACACACTGCAACTCGGTGGAACACGGTCTGGTGTCGTACGTGTTCACTCGCGATGTTGGCAAAGGTTTGCGATTCGCCGAAGCACTCGAAACGGGAATGATCGGTTTGAATCGCGGGCTCGTGTCCGACCCGGCCGCACCGTTCGGCGGAGTGAAAGCATCCGGACTTGGTCGTGAAGGTGGCCGCGACGGACTGTTGGCATTTTTGGAAACGAAGTACGTAGCAGGCAACTGGTAGTCGACACTCCGATCGAGGAGTTATGCAACTGGTGCTGTAGTGCGACGAGCAGAGGCAACTGCCCACCAGATCATCGGGATCTGCAGCGGTAGTCGTCCGTACGCCACGAGACGTTCGGCAAGTTCGCGGTCCCGCCAATCCCAAGCCATATAGAGGTTGGCGGGGTAGACGGCGATGAACAATGCGGCAGCAGCCCATAGTGCCACTCGTCGGGTGCGGGCAATGAGAATGCCCACGCCCACCAGCACTTCGGCGACGCCACTGAGATAGGTGGCGAGTCGTTCCGAGCCTGGCAGGGCAGGCGGAACGATGGCGTCAAAGAACTCAGGGTTCAGAAAGTGGGAGATTCCTGCAACGAGGAGGAATGTAGCGAGTAGTTTCTCTGAGCGAGCCATGCGCGAAGACTAGGTCGTCGTAGGGCTCCACATCATCTCATGACCGATCGCATCGACACCCGCACCAACTGGCTTGACCCGCAGCAACTTGCTGCCGTGCGTGACCAAGTACCCCTCGTCTACGTGGATGCAGTTCCGGTGCGAACCGACGACATGGGAAACGTGACGCATGTGGGCATGCTCTTGCGCCAAACACCCGACGGCACCATTTCTCGCACGGTGGTGTCGGGTCGGGTGTTGCTCAACGAACGTATTCGCGAAGCTCTCCTGCGTCATTTGGAAAAAGACCTAGGTCCACTCGCACTGCCAAAGATTCCTGCCGAACCTGCACCGTTCACCGTGGTGGAATACTTCACCGACCCGTCGATCTCTGGTTTTCATGACCCGCGCCAGCATGCGGTGAGCTTGGCGTTCGTTGTGCCCGTGTCGGGTGACTGTCAGCCGACGCAGGCGGCGCTGGATCTGGCGTGGTACTCACCGCACGAAGCCGTGAGTGAGTCGGTGCGTCGCGAGATGACGAGTGGGCATGATCGCCTCATTCGCCTGGCGCTGGCCTCCGTCGGCGTCTTGCCCTAGAGCGTCGTCGCCCCGGTGGTGGGGCAAATACATGCAGGGCTTGGCCATCGGGTTGTTCGAGGGTGAGCGAGATGCCTTTTTCGATGTCTTCGGGCTCGCTCGCTGCTTCTATCACCACCGCCGGCTCTTCTTTGGGCTTGCGGCCCAGTAGGCGATCCATCGCCACCATGCCGCCGGCCAACATGGCACCGACTGCGCCGTATCGTTGCGCAGCACGTCGCATGATGTGGGCATCATCGGGAAGTGCTGGAGCGATCTGCTCGGGTGTGCTCGGCTGATCGTCGTCGCGCGTGCTGTTCATCGAATGCCAACCTATGCGCAAAAATAGACGAACAATCACCGGTTTATGAGTGTCGTGCGAATACTCTTTTCCCCATGCCAGAAGGCGACACCATCTACCGCGCTGCCGCTGCACTACGCATCGCACTGATTGGCAAAAAGATGGTGCGATTCGAAGCCTCACGATTGGATGGGGCAACACCACGAGTGGGGCAAACCATCGAAGAGGTTCGCAGTCGCGGCAAGCATCTGGAGATTGTTTGGGATGACGGAGTCGTCTTGCATACGCACATGCGCATGACTGGGTCTTGGCATGTGTACCACGTCGGCGAGCGATGGCGTAAACCACCACATCGTGCTCGCGTGGTGATTGGTGTTGATGATTGGGTGGCGGTGTGTTTCTCTGCTCCGGTTGTAGAAACTTTTCGCGACTTCGATCCGCGACGACATCCAATACTCGGCAAACTGGGCCCTGATTTGTGTCAGGAGCAACCAGACCTTGAAGAGTGCGTACAGCGCATGTTGCAGTACGAACCATCCGACACCACGATTGCTGAGGTATTGCTTGATCAGCGAGTGATGTGTGGTGTGGGCAATGTGTATCGCTGTGAATTGCTCTGGGCTTGTGAGATCAACCCGTGGGCACGTGTGGGCGAGCTGTCGATTGATGAATGTAGGGAGGTCGTGCGCCTAGCGCATGAAATGCTGCGTGCCAATCTGCAGAGGGTCAACCGTGTCACCGCCGCCGCAGTTGATGGTGGACTGGCAGTGTATGCACGCCAAGGTAAAAAGTGCAGTCGTTGCGGCGAGTTCGTGCGGGTAACTCATCACGGTGAGGCCAATCGAGTGCTCTATTGGTGTGCAGGTTGTCAGACTGCGCACACACCGCAAGTGACCGCCCCGCGACGCCTGGCCGACGACACACCAACGGATCAGCATCCAGCAGCGCTGATATTTTCCGAACCGCTCGAAGAGCGTTAAGTCGACGCGATTGCTTCGACGATATTGACGCGGGTGGCGCGCCATGCGGGATACACCGCGGCGATGACCCCAAGTATGAACGAGATAACGACAATCCACATCGTTTCTTGAACGGGAAGTCTGAATGCGATATCGCCCTCATCGCTGAGTGCTGCTACGACGACGATACCGATCACCACGCCGAGCACGACACCAGATACTGCGCCAAGCAGAGAGGTGATCACACTTTCCCATCGCACGGTGGTGCGAACCTGCGCGCGCGTCATACCGACGGCGCGCAGCAAGCCGATTTCGCGGCGGCGCTCCAATACCGAGAGCAGCAAGGTGATGACGATGCCGACGATGGCGATGATGATGGAGAGACCGAGCAATCCATAGATGAGTGCCAAAATCTGGTTGATGGATGCCGATTGATCGTCGATGAACTCTTCTTTGCTTTGCAAAGTACCGATACCGGTGTCACTACTCACCGCTGCAACTCGGGCTTGAACATCACTCACCACGGCGCCTTGGGCCACCTTGATATAGACGAATGCATCAAAGATGGGGGAGGGAGAGTCGGCGAACATCTCCCGACTGGCAACGTAGTTGGCAAAACTCGTGTCACCAGAGACCAGCCCACGGACTTCGGCATCGATGATCACGCCGTCAATTCGCGTGATCTGCAGGCGGGTGCCGACTTTCCAACCTTTGTCGGTGGCACGCTGGGCATCCACGAAAATGCCGTCTCGCCCCAATGAAGCAAGGTCACCCTCGGTCACACCAATATCGAAGAGTCCGTCGATGGTGTCTGGGTTGATGGTCTGCACGAACACGCCGCGCTGGCTTGCGTTCGGGGCTGCTGCCTGAGAGTCGCTCGGATCATTCGGATCGCTGATGCGCACACTGGTGAAGCCCACACCGGTTGCCTGAGCAACACCTTCAAGTCGAGCAATTTGATCGGTGATGGTAAGTGGGATACCACCAAAGCCCTGCGAGTCGACAGTAAGTGCGATGTCACCAGCAAATGCCTCGCTGAATGTGTCGCGAATTTCTGATCGGATGCTCGCGGCCAGGGCAGTGAAGGCGGTGACGAGTGCGACGCCTAGGAGCACTGGTGCAGCAGTGCGCGACGTGCGCTTGGGGTTGCGTGCAGCATTTTCCCGAGCCATTGCGCCGCTGACACCGCGCAGTTTTGCCACGGGAATTCCGATGGTAAGCGCAATCGGGCGTGCGATTGCCGGGCCGAGGACCAGAATGCCAGCGAAAACCCCCAGCACACCGAGACCCAGAATCTGAATCGGTGCATCACGCATTGACGATGCGAGCCCGATACCACCGAGGGCGAGAATCACCAACCCAATGATGACTCGACGAGTGATGTTGCCTGCAGTGTCGAGCGCGGTATCGCGAAGTGCAGCCAGTGGTGGAACTCGTCCGGCGCGACGAGCAGGTAGCCATGCTGCCAACACCGTGACGACGACACCCGCAACGAACGTGTTGATGAATGCCGACGAACTGATTGCCAAACCTTGCGTTGGTACTTCGAACCCGGTTGCTTTGAGCAGTGCGCTCAGCAGTTGCGACAAACCGATACCGGCAACGAAGCCGATGAGCGACCCAATCACACCCATCGCTGTCGATTCAATGAGGAGCGCACGAGAAACCTGTCGTCGGCTTGCACCGATGGCCCGCAAGAGTGCATTTTCGCGCAGGCGTTGTGCAGCGGTGATGGAGAACACGTTGTAGATGACGAACGAGCCGATACCGAGCGCGATGTACGAAAAGATGATGAGGAACGTCGAAAAGATGTTCAACACATCCTTGATTTGTCCTTGTACTTCGGCAGTAATCTCGGCTCCCGTCAACGTTTCAAGTTTGAGGTCGGCCGGAAGTGCGGCGTCAATTCGTTGTGCGAGCACTTCGTCGCTGACGGAGTCGTCGCCTTCGATGAGAATCGCATCCACGAAACCCGGCTCAAGCAAGAATTCCGATGCCGTGGGTTGATCAAACAAGGCGAATGTTGCGCCGCCAGGCGATGAGATGTCGCCGTAACTTGCGACGCCAACCAGGGTGAATTCCCGAACACCACGTACCGCTACTACCCGAACGATGTCCTCAACCACGAAGTCGCCGTTGTCTGCCGTCGCCTTATCCAAGAGGAGCTCGTTTGGCCCGCTCGGCAGGCGGCCTTCGGTGACGGACCACAAACCTGCGGAATCCGACGATGCAATTCCCCCGAATGTAGGCGGCCCGTTGCCCTCGCTCCCTAGTGGTTTGCCGTCTTTGCCGATGACTCGGGCAAATGCCTGGATATCACCCGTTGCAGAAGTGACCCCCTCAACGCCCCGCACGGCTTCAAGCACGGAGACCGGCGTGGCGGATCGCTGTTCACCACCGAAATCGAGTTCGAGAAAGGTGGTGGAGCGAACGTACGCATTGACATCACGGAAGACGTCAGAAAACAGGCGGTCAAACGTTTGGTTGATCGTGTCGCGAAACACGAAAGTGCCAGAAAGAAAGGCAGTGCCAAGAATTACTGCAAGTGACGTGAGGATGAGACGCCCTGTGCGGGCAACTGTCATCTTGACAGCAAGGCGGAACATGGTTGCTTATTCCCCGAGGTGCTTCAGATAGTCGAGCACCTTTTGTGCCGTTGGCGACTGCATCTCACCGGCAATCTTTCCATCGGCCAAAAAGACGATGCGATCTGCATAACTGGCGGCAACTGCATCGTGGGTGACCATGACGATGGTCTGTCCAAGGTCGGTGACTGCTCGACGCATGAATGACAACACTTCGGAACCAGTCTTTGAATCGAGATTGCCCGTTGGTTCGTCGGCAAAAATGATTTCAGGTCTGCTCGCCATGGCACGGGCAATTGCCACACGCTGTTGTTGACCGCCAGATAGTTCGCTCGGACGATGATCCAATCGATCGCGCAGATTGATGGTGTCGACAACCCGATCAATCCATGCTTGGTCACCTTTGTTGCGCCCGAGAGTTAGTGGCAGCAGGATGTTTTCCTGAGCGCTGAGCGTCGGAATGAGATTGAATGCCTGAAAAATGAAGCCAACCTTCTCACGACGCAATTGCGTGAGGGCCTTATCGCTCAGTTTCGACAGATCCGTATCGCCAATGAACACACTGCCTTTGGTGAGTGAGTCGAGCCCGGCGATGCAGTGCATGAGCGTGGATTTACCCGAACCACTCGGGCCCATGATTGCGGTGAACTTGCCGCGCTCGAAGGCAACGTCGACATCTTCGAGGGCGTGCACTTCGCTATCGCCGGTGCCGTAAATCTTCGTGGCACCTTTCGCGTGGGCGGCGTGTGTGGCGTGTGCGCTGGCGAGAGTTGGTGGTGGGAGAGTGGTCACCTCATCAAACTAGCGGTGCCAGTTGATGTGGTGACAGTTACACGTGAGATGAACTACGACTCAGGTCGAATATCGAGATCAAAGCGTGCAGCAAAGTCGGCGTAGTAGTCATCGTCGTTTGTGTGCGCACCGAGGGCAATCCATTCTTCGTCGGTCATCGCAGCACGTCCGTTGATGATGCCCTCGGCGCCCCACGACACGTGATAGCGCAACCGTGGAGTCGTCGTGGTTACGGCGTTGATGATGACTTTGGCTGCTTCTTCTGCGGGTGTTGCGTGGGCCATTCCTTTGGCATAGAACGCAAAGAGGCGTCGGTAGTGGGCGTCGTAGGCACCGGTTTGGTTCGGTGCGTCGATGTTCTTGCCAAAAATCGAACTACGCGTCAAACCTGGTTCAAGAATCGCGACGCGTATGCCGAATGGCGCAACTTCTTGTGCAAGACCTTCGCTCATTGCCTCCACCGCCCACTTGGAGACGAAGTAGGGGGATTGCGCGATTGCCGCAACTTTGCCGACAACGGATGACACGTTCACAATCGTGCCGCTCTTTCGTGCACGCATGCCTGGTAGTACTTGCTGGATGCACCGCACACAGCCGTTGTGATTGATGTTGAACACTTCGCTGTAGAGCTCGGGTGGTGATTCCTCAGTGACGGCATTGCCACCGACACCCGCGTTGTTCACGAGCACGTCGACATGGGCAGTGTGCTGAAAAATGGTGCGAAAGCCAGCCGCCACAGACTCGTTATCGGCGACGTCGAGTTCCACCAGCGTGATGCGGCCGGCGACCCCCATGTCGTTGGCCTTGTTCATCAATTTGTCGGCCTTTGCCATCGATCGAACGGTGGCAAAAACGGTGTACCCCTGACCCGCCATCGCCAGGGCCGTGGCCCGCCCGATTCCCGAATTGGCACCTGTTACTACGGCTACGGGGGAAGAACTCATGCCCCTAACCGTAGGGCGGGTGTGGCACCTTGCGCCTGGTCGGGAATTCGCCGAAATCGTGCTACAGCCAGGGGATAACCTGCCGATAGAGCACTGTGAAGATTCGCCGTCATCTATCGCTGTTGATCAGCCTCGCATTCGTGGTCGTGCTGGCGCCTGTTGCCCCTGCTGCTGCGGTCGCCCCCGCCACGACGTCCGGGTCAAGCAAGGACTTCATCGTCATTTTGACCGATGGCGCAAGCGTGGCAGCCAAAGTGAGCAAAGAAGCCTCCCTTGGCAACGACGTGAGTGATGTGTTCCGCAGCAAGGTGAAGGGCTTTGTCGCTGAACTCGACGCAGCCGATGTGCGCCGACTCAAGCAAGACCCACAAGTACTGATCGTGGAGCCAGATTCGGTGATGTCGGTCATCGACACACAGGAACCGAGTACGACTACGTCGAGCACGTCGAGCACGTCGAGCACGTCGACTACGTCGACTACGTCGAGCACGTCCACCACGATGGCGGCAATATCAGACGACCCGCTTGCAGGGTTGTCCATCGGCGACGCGATTCCGAATCAGTACATCGTCACGTTGCGCAGTGGCGTGAGCGCAACTGCATTTGCTGCCGCTCAAGCAGATAGTGGCATCACGATTCTTGGCACGCCAACTGCGGCAATCAATGGCTTCGGCGCACAACTCTCCAAAGATCAGCTGTCGTTGTTGGCGAGCGACCCCAATGTGTTGTTGATCG
>JBEDEI010000008.1:0-5396 GCA_041175765.1 Actinomycetota bacterium
CAACTTCGGCCTTGATGTCATCTGGAACTGCGGTGTAAGCAACACCAACACCACCGTTGGCAAGCGTGCCCACGTAGTTGTCGGTAACGCCGTTGCCTTCAACGACATCCTTGATGGATGCGAATACGGCTGCGTCGATGTTCTTCAGCACCGAGGCGATGTACACCTCAGCTGCGTCAGGGTTCGACACGCTCATGTCCACGTCAACACCAATGATCTTGACCTTGCCACCCGACTCCAACGCAAACTGCGCTGAGCCAAGACCCACTGGGCCGGCGACTGGGAAGATGATGTCTGCGCCTTCGTCGGCCTGGCTCTTGGCAATATTCTTGCCGTCGTCGAGGCTTTCAAAGTTGCCGGCGAATGTGCCGTCAGTACCGTCCCAACCGAGCAACTTCACGGATGCGCCCTTTTGGGTGTTGTAGTACTCAACGCCCTTGCGGAAGCCTTCCATGAAGATGGTTACTGGTGGAATGTTGATACCACCGAAGGTGCCAACGATGCCTGTCTTCGACATTGCTGCCGACAGGTATCCGGCCATGAACGACGGCTGATCGGTTGCGAACACCAGACCGCGGGCATTTGCCACTGGTGGGTCATAGGCGTAGTCAACGATTGCGTAGTTCAAACCGGCGTTTGCCTCGGCAGCTGCCTTGGTCGCATCACCCAAGAGGAAACCCACCGTCACGGTGATGTTGCAACCCTTGTCGGCGAACGACTGGAGGTTTGGTGCGTAGTCGGCATCGGTCGATGATTCGAGCAGGTCGATGGTGACGCCGAGTTCGGCTTCAGCCTTCTGCATGCCTGCGTACGAAATCTGGTTGAAGCCCTTGTCGTCAACACCACCGGTGTCGGTGACCATGCAGGCAAGCGTGCCTGCACCTGGAAGTGCTGCTTCTTCTTCAACAGCTGCTTCGGTTTCTTCGGTGACTTCTTCCGTTGCGTCGTCACTGCCACAGGCGCTGGCAATCAGCGCAAATGCGGCAAGAGCGAGCGCAGCGGACTTGAGTCCTTTGTGCTTCCTCATTGATATATCTCCCTCTCGTGCAACGGGTGTCGCACGTGTTTGTTGTTGGGCGAAAGCATAGCCCACCCCTGCAATGCGCAGGACCACACGTGGGCCAGGTAGGGATCGAACCTACGACCAAGGGATTATGAGTCCCCTGCTCTGACCACTGAGCTACTGGCCCCTGTGGAAAATATGGCTCCGGGGGTGGGGCTCGAACCCACGGCCAACGGATTAACAGTCCGTTGCTCTGCCAACTGAGCTACCCCGGAAAGGCTTGTTCAGACTACTCCTCGCCGAGCGGCATACTCTTGCGCGTTGGCTGAACCCGGTCGCACTCCTCGGCTTTACTCGTCATCCACGAACGAGCGCAAGCTGCTGTTGTTGTGCGGGTGACGCATCCGAGCCAGTGTTTTCTGTTCGATTTGGCGTACTCGTTCGCGTGTTATGCCTTCTTTGTCGGCGACTTCTTCCAAGGTGTGTTGTTTGCCAATGAACTCACCCAGACCGAAGCGCATCGACATGATGCGGCGCTCACGCTCGGGCAGGCCGTCGAGTGAGATCTCCACTTGGTTGATTAGTTCGCGTTGCACGGTTTCGTTCAACGGGTCGGTGGCATCCGGGCTGGCCAGCGTTTCGCCGACGGTGAGGTCGTCGATGTCCACGCCCACTGGTGCGTCCAAACTTGCCGTCGACAATGTGAGTTGCTGAATCTCGAACAGTTTTTCCACGGTGATATCGCAGCGCTGCGCAACTTCTTCTGGTGTTGGATCGCGCTTCAACTCTGCCGTGAGTTCCCGCTCGGAACGCTGCACACGATTGACCACTTCCATCATGTGACCAGGGATGCGAATGTTGCGACCCTGATCGGCCATGGCGCGAGTCATCGATTGGCGAATCCACCAGGTGGCATAGGTGGAGAATTTGAAACCCTTTTCGTAGTCGTATTTGTCCACGGCATGCATCAAACCGATATTGCCTTCCTGGATGAGGTCGGAAAGATGCAGCTCTTTGCGGTCGTAGCGACGGGCAATGGACACCACCAATCGCAAGTTGGCGCTGACCATGCGTTCCTTGGCGCGTTCGCCTTCCTTCACAATGTCGCGCAATCGCTTGCGATCCGCAGCCGACAGTTTGCTCGTGCCGGCATCCAACTTTTCCTTGGCTTTTTGACCGTCTTTGACGGCTTTGCCGAGGACGCGCTCTTCAGCGGAAGTAAGCAAGTCCACCTTGCCGATTTCGTTCAGGTACTGGCGCACCGTGTCTGGCGAGTCTCCGCCGGAAATTCTGGGGCCTCTCATTACCACCTCACCCTTCGGGTGCCTGACACACGTCGAACAACCACATCAACAAATCCGCCACGTCCGAGTCTGCCACATCACGACCACTCAAACGGTCCACCTGCTGTTTGATGATTCGGTCACGTGTGATGACTTCAGTGGTGGTGTTGACCACACGACGCTGCAATTCGCGACGCACCGCGGCTCGCAACAAGTTGATGCCCTCGACACGGATATTCGCGCCGGTCGCAGCATCCGATACGAGCACGCGCGACAACAACTCACGGGCGTCGGGGTCGAGTTCGTCCTCGACCTTTTTCGAATAGCCACCATGTTTGAGCATGGTTCGAAAAACGCGGCGATACACATCGTCAGCGAACACTTCCTCCGACACGATGCCGGTCACTTCATCGAAATGCGTGAGCATCATGGCCAGCACCACAAACTCGCCGTTCTCGCGGGTGGGTGCCTTGGCCACTGCGTTGCCTTCATTGCGACTTCGCTTGGTATCCAGTTGGCGATCCACCCGTCGAATGAGGTCGTCTTGCGGGTAGTTCAACTCGAGCGCCAAACTGGTGGCGTAGTCGCGCCGGATGTACACACTCGGGTGCTCGTTGATGATGGCGATGACCTGCTCCATCGCGCGTGCCTTTTCCTCTGGTGTGGTGGGTTTGGCGGTGTCCAATACCCGCCTCACCCGAAACTCCATGAATGCCACCGCATTGTTCACCGAGGCAAGAAGCCCATCCGGGTCGCTCGTGGCAAGATCGCCCGGATCTTTGCCGCCGGCCAGGCGCGCCACTTTCACCCGCACGTCGATTTTTTGTTCCCATTCATAAAAGCGCTCGGCGGCACCCTGGCCCGCTGCGTCTGCGTCGAATGCCAACACCACGTTGTTGGCGAATCGCTTCATCAAACGCACGTGATCTTCGGTCAGTGCAGTGCCACAGGTGGCGACGGCCCGTGTAAACCCGATGCGATGAAAACCAATCACATCCGTATACCCCTCGCACACCACGATCTGGTCGGCCTTTACGACATCGGATTTGGCCCAGTTCAGGCCGTACAACGTTTTTGATTTTGCATAAATCTTCGACTCTGCAGAGTTCTTGTACTTCGCGGGGTCGCTGCTGCCGGGCAACACTCGCCCACCGAATGCCACTGGCTCGCCGCTGTCTTTAAAAATGGGAAACATCACGCGTGCACGAAATGAGTCCTGCAGGCGACCACGACTGTTGGTGAACCCCAATCCACAATCACGCAACATCTCCGGCGTGGCCCCAAGGTCACTGCACAGCGCATCCCATGCATCTGGCGCCCAACCCAATTTGAATTGTCGAGCCACGTCACCGCTCAATCCACGGGTGCGCAAATACTCCCGCGCATCCTTGGCATCGGGCGACGTGAGCAATCGCTCGTGATACCAGTCCACCGCTTGTTGCATGAGTGCAAACAATTGTTTGTTGCGTTGGCGATCCGGCGACGGCCCGCCAGTGGTGTAGTTGAGGGTGATTCCGGCTTTGCCAGCCAGGTGCTCGATGGCCCCCACGAAGTCGAGCCGTTCTATCTCCTGGATGAAGGTAAATACGTCACCCGATGCACCACAGCCAAAGCACTTGTAGCGACCGGTTTCGTCGCGCACATTGAACGACGGTGTCTTTTCACCATGGAACGGACACAAGCCCAAAAAGTTGCGGCCCGCGCGTTTCAGCGTTACATAATTGCCGATTACCGCCGAGATTGGCTGCGCTGCACGTACCCGCTCGAGATCGTCGTCAGCAATGCCCACTCGCGAGAGACTACTTCGGCAAGTGCTATAAGCCCTTGCGTTTGCTAGCTGCCAAAGATGCGACAACGCCAGTAACAAGAAAGAGAAGGATAATCGCCAGCGATATCGCTACAGGAATGTGTACGTCGCGCCAGGCCAGAGTCATCTTGATACCTACATAAATCAGGAGTGCCGAAATAGTGTGCGGCATGTAAACAAAACGCGAGCGCATGTCCGAAAGCAGGAAGTACAGCGCTCGCAAACCCAGAATCGCCCAGGCGTTCGAAGCAAACACGATGAACTGTTCCCTGCTCACCGCCAACACTGCTGGCACTGAATCAACGGCGAAAACAACATCCGTCATCTCAATTACGACCAGCACCGCCAACAGCGGTGTCGCGACTCGTTTACCATTGACACGTGTGAAGAGTTTTTGGCCGTCATATTGATCCACGGATGGTACGAATCGACGGAATAGTCGCATTGTCCTTGTATCGCTCGGGTTGCTCTCAGTGTCTTTACCGCTCAGAATCTTCCAACCGGTGTAAATGAGGAAGAGACCGAACACGACCAGCAACACGCTGAATCGCTCGATCACGGCTGTTCCCACCAAGATGAAGACGAAGCGCATCACTAATGCGCCGAAAATTCCCCAAAACAGAGTGCGGTGCTGGTATTCGCGTGGAACTCTGAAGTGGGAAAACACCACTGCCCACACGAAGACATTGTCCACCGAGAGACTCTTTTCAATCAGATAGGCAGTGAGGTACTCAACTGCCGCACTCCCACCCTCTCCTTGACCGTCAAACATCCAGGCGATAACTCCGGTGAACGCGAGACCGAGCCCGATCCAAGCAGCGCTTTCCAGTGTTGCTTCGCGAATTTGTACCACATGAGCCTTGCGATGAAAAATCAGTAGGTCCACGAGAAGTGCGACCGTAATAATGATCACCAAAAGTGGCCAACCCCAAGTTGGCACTTGTACATCAACGAACGATGCGCCACTGTCTGATGCGGCAATGACGACGTTTATCATCTGGAAGAGATTACTACTTTTCGAGTCTTGTGCCACCGATAATGGCTTGTGCCGCCGACAACCGAGCAATGGGCACTCGATACGGCGAACAACTTACGTAGTTCAACCCGGCGCGGTAAAACATGGCAATCGATTCCGGGTCGCCTCCGTGCTCGCCACACACGCCAAGTTTCAGTTTTCGTTTCACCTTGCGTCCGCGCTGTGCGGCCATCTGCACGAGTTCTCCGACGCCTGCTTGATCGATCGTTTCGAATGGGTTGCGCGGCAACAGCCCGGCCGCCAGATAGGCAGGCATCATGCGGCTTT
>JBEDEI010000009.1:0-2620 GCA_041175765.1 Actinomycetota bacterium
GGTGCTTCCACCAACGATCCATGCAGTTGACTCAGTCCAGAACGAGCCTGCACCGACGGCACCTGGCATCATGTCCGAACCATCGAATCGGAAGACGTCTGAGGCAATCAGCAATTCGGCAAACTTGCGATCGAGCTCGTCGGGGATAACCGATGTGTCAAGACCCTTGTTTGCAGAAATCCACGAACCCTGCACTGCGCGAGCATTTGCATAGTCGCTGCTGGAGAGGAAGAGGATTGCGCTAACTACAGCTTCGCGCAGATTGGTCACCGCGAGCACTTCACCGCCACCGAGCATTGGCTTGATGCCTGCTGGGTCGACTGCGGGGAAATAGAACGCATTGACGTCACCGGCTTCGCCCTTCACGGTTCCTTCTGGGAACTGGTTGCCGTAGAAGCTGGCCTGACGGTGCATGAAGCACGAGCCGTCGAGAATTCCGAGGCCGCCTTCTTGGAATGAGGTGGTGGCAATTGACTTCACGCCGCCATTGATGTAGGCCTCATTTTTCAACACCTTGGCAACTTCGTCTGCCACGGCGACGACCTTGGGGTCGTTGAACGGAATGGTGTGGTTGACCCACTGGTCATATACGTCGGCACCGTTCACACGGAGCATGACATCTTCGAACCAGTCGGTGACAACCCAGCCCGTGGCTCCACCAGACTCGATACCGGCGCACCATGGCTTACCGCCATCGGCGACGATCTTGTCAGAGAGTGCAAGGAGGTCCGCCCATGACTGAGGAATCTCGTAGCCCTTCTCGGCGAATGCCTTCGGGTTGTACCAAACGAGTGACTTCACGTTGGCGCCAAATGGTGTCGCATAGAACTTGCCATCAACGGTGCCAAGCTCCGGCCAACCGGCTGAGAAGTTCGCGGTGACAAACTCGTTGGCTGCTGCTGGCATCTCAAGCAACTTGCCGGCACGTGCGAGGTCGGCCATGAGACCAGGCTGCGGGATAACCGCAATGTCTGGTGCATTGCCACCGTCGATACGAACCTTCAGTTGGGCTTCGAATTCAGCCGAACCTTCGTGTTGGATATCTGCACCGGTGCACTCTTCGAATGCCACGTAGGCAGTCTCGAGACGCTCGGCTTCGATGTCGCGGATGGACGAGAACATCGTGATGGTCTCGCCTGCATATTGCTGTTCGCAAGGGATGGCTCCGCCCACGAGCGAGGTTCCTGCTTCTGCAGTGGTTTCCTCGGTCGCTGTGGTGTCATCCGTAGCGCTGTCGTCGCCACCGCAGGCTGCGGCAACGAGACCGAAGGCAAGCAGCGCAGCTGCCACCTTCTTTATTTGTCGTTGTTTCATTGGGTCTCCCCCTAATGGTGTTGGATATGGACTGCGTCACGACCAGATGGCAGGTTCGGTGGCTGACGCCACCTTCAGGCTAGGGGTTGAGCACGCTCCCGAACCAGCCAAGCGCAAGAGTTTCCGGAGAGTTGTCCTGCGGTCGAAAGCGCCCCTGCAGACGAGGTCAGCACTGCGGTGTGCTTGCCAAGTCCCATGTTGGCAGGCACGAAGTCATGTGACAGGCCGATGGGCTGCATGCCGAAGTTGACCAACACCAAGACATGGCCGCGCTGCAGCACGAGCAGATGTCCTTGCGTGGAAACTTCCAGATGATCTTCGGCACTCATGAAGAGCGGTCGAAGTTGCAGCGCAGCGCGATACAAGTTCAGCATTGATTCGGGATCATCGTTTTGGGTCTGGACGCTGTACGTGTCCCAGTCGGCTGGTGGTGGGAGCCAGGGGTCGATGTTGGTCGTCGTGAATCCGAAACCCGTCGCCGCGTCATTCGTCCAGGGCATGGGTATGCGGCAACCGTCACGGCCGATTTGCGCCCCATGAGAGCGATGAAAGATGGGGTCTTCGCGTCGCTCATTGGGCAGATCGAGTACTTCGGGAAGCCCCAACTCTTCACCCATGTAGAGATAAGCGCTCCCAGGTAGCGCCAGCATCATGAGTAGAGCGGCACGCGCACGAAGGGTGCCGAGTGCAATATCTATCGCGCCAGACGAGTTCATCAAGTTGTTACCCGAATAGAACTCATCTGCATCAACGCGTCCGTATCGAGTGACGATCCGGTGTGAATCGTGATTGTTGAGCGTCCAGGTATATGAAGCACCAGCGGCCTTCAACGTCTCGTAGTTTGTGCGAATTGCCTGCTCCATTGCGCGTGCGTTCCATGGCTCGAGGAGGAGATCAAAAGTAAACGACTGATGGAATCGGCCATCGCCGATGTAGCGCAACAGATTCTGCGGTGTACGCGGTGTATACGCCTCGGATACGGAAACCAATACACGCGAGTGTTCGCGTTGGTAGTCGTCAAATGTTTTTCGCCACTCAGCAACGATGGGAAACAAGCTGGGATGGTTGATGGTGTGGCGATTGAACTGCCAGGCGTCTTCGGGCAGGACGCCGGCGGGCACGGGCGTGGCGTTGGGGAGTCCTTGTTCCTTGCCCATCACGATGATGGCGTCTACTCGAAACCCGTCAACGCCACGGTCAAACCAAAAACGAAACATGTCGTTGAAGTGTGCGAGCACCTCTGGGTGGTCGCATCGAAGGTCTGGCTGCTGACTCGCAAAGGTGTGGAGGTACCACTGTCCTGGTG
>JBEDEI010000010.1:0-4475 GCA_041175765.1 Actinomycetota bacterium
CTCATGAATTGCCGGGCCGCCCTTGTCTTTATAAACCCCCGCTGACGCACGGTCGCTCACGGTCACTATGCCGATGCGTGCGTGCATTACCAGTGCATCCCGCGAGGCGTGTTGTACAGGCGACCAAAGCTCAAGCGACGCAGTGCGACTTTGCGAATCTGGCGCAGACCGTAGCGGGCCGACATGCGTGATTGTGCGGCGCGCGACACGCTGGTGACACGCTCGACAGATTGCCGCACCAAGGTGACGAGTTGTGTTTCTGCCTCGCTCAACACATAAGGCTCGAGTGTGGTGGCGAACTCGCGGCGTTCGAAGCCGAACGTGTCGTAGTCGCTTTGGTAGCTGCCCATGAGCAAGTCGGCAGTGTGCTGGGTGCACACGCGCGCCAATGGCACACCCACACTTTCGTTGTGTCGACGCGGTGTCACATCGGCGCCCGATCGTTCGCGGAACAAAGCAGCGATACCGTCGACACCGCCTGGCTCGTCGATGCGCACGATCCTGTCGTAGGCAATTACGTCTTTGCACACCACTTGCGACTGTGGCACGAAGTGGTGGTCACGCATGAAGGCATCTCGGTGCTCGGTGAGTGCTTGGGCAAATCGCGCGAAACTCGCGGTCATGTCGATGCGCCCATCCACGAGCACATCGTGGGCAAGTTCGAAGCCACCGTCGGTGCGCCCTGGCGCACGCATGAAGATGCGATTTTCCCACGCTGAGTAGGAACGCGCGATCGGGTCGCGTAATGCGGCGATGCGTATCCACTCCGGCGACTGGAGGATGTCGGCAATCATCTCTGGTGAAAGATCCCTGAGCCTTTGCAAACCACTGACATGTCGGTTGTGAATGGTTTGGCTCACGTTCATGTTGGCCGCCAAGAGTCGGGGGATGACCGACAGATTCAATGAACCCTCCGCCTCGGCGAGCATCCATTTGATGGTGGTGCAAGCCACTTTGGTGGTTGGCGTGTAGATCAGTTTCATGCGCGGCGCCACCAAGGTGGAACGTGGAATTACCCTGAGGATGTGATCGGCGGCAGCAAGGTTCACTGATGAAACTCCGGCACTAGCTGTCGAGTAGTCGATAGTCGGTGTACCGCCGCCCAACCGTGCCGCGGCGCACGATGGCATTGCGAATCTGTTTGACGCCGTAACGGGCACCTGCTTGCGTGCTGGCCGCTCGGGAGACGCTCTGCAGCCGCTCCATGACACCGCGCAGTTGGTACACCAAACGTGTTTCCACATCAGACAACACGAACGGCTCGACATGTGCGGCGAACTGCCGCGGCTCAAAACCGAATGCGTCGTAGTCCATTTGATACACCGCCCGCAGGCGGTCCGCAGTGGCTTGATCACAGACGCGCTGCAAGTCCACCTTCATGCCTTCATTGAGCCGCGCAGGGGTGATGACGCTGCCAGCGCGGTCTGCGATCAGTGAGGAAACACGATCCATGTCGCCCTTTTTGTCGATACGAATCAGCATGTCGTAGTTGATGGCATCGGTGCGCACGATGTGCGTCTGGGGCAAGAAGTGCTGGTCGTGCATGAATGCATCCATGTGTTCCAGGATCATTCGGGAGAACAAGGAAAAGCTCGCCGCCAGGTCGATACGACCCTCCACCATTTGGTCTTCGCAGAGCGCAATCGCCCGCGCAGTTTCACCGGGGGCCCGGCGGAAGATGCGGTTCTCCCACGCGGAGTAGGAACGAGCAATCGGGTCGCGCAACGTACCAATGCGCACCCAATCGGGCGAAGTGAGGATGTTGTCGATTTCCCGCCAGGGCAGCTCCACCAAGCGGGGCAAACCATTGACGATGGGGTCGTGAATGGTTTGTGGCCGCGACACGTTGGGATTGGTGAGTTTGTCCATCAAGTCGGGACGCAACGAACCTTCGGCGGTGGCCAACATCATCTTGATGGTGCTGCACGCCACCTTTGGCGTGGGTGTGTACATGATTTTGAGTCGCGGTGCGACGAGCGTCAGCCCCGCGATGGAAAGCAGGGAGCGGTCGGGCGGGAACGGATACATCGGTCAGTGATCGCGAGCGCCAAGCACTCCAAGTTCGCGGAGATGCTCGACGATACGACCCACTGATTCTGGCACGGTCTCGCCAGGGATGGCGACCACGACATCGGGCGACTGTGGTGCTTCGTAGGGTGCGTCTACACCGCTCACGCCCCGCATTGTTCCGGCGCGTACTTTGGCATACAGACCTTTGGTGTCACGTTGTTCGCATTCGGCGAGTGATGTGGCCACGTGCACTTCCACGAAGTCAAGGCCGGCACCTGCGTGGGCAACTCGCACACGGGAGCGATCGGCAGCAAACGGGCTGATGATCGGCACGATCGCCACGATGCCGGCATCGGCGAACAGTTGGGCAACTTCACCAACGCGCCGCACGTTCTCGCTGCGATCGGCATCGGAGTAGCCGAGGTTGGCGTTGAGCCCGTGGCGCAGATTGTCGGCATCCAGCACATAGGCAAGTACCGAGTGCTCAAGCAGTTCAATCGACAGTGCATCGGCAATGGTGGATTTGCCGGAGCCCGACAAACCCGTCAGCCACACCGTTGCACCGTGTACGCCGTGATGAGCCCAGCGCTGGTCGCGCGCCACGGCCGGCACATGCCATACGGGCTGATTGGCGTTGCTCATGTGCGCGGCGACAGCAACATGCCAGCGGCACAGGTTTGCCCCGAGTGCTCATCCACCAAAATGAACGAGCCCGTCGAGCGATTCACGTGGTAGTCGTCGAAGAACAACGGGGCGGTGGTGTGCAGTTCTACACGGCCGATTTCGTTGAGGGACAGATTCGCCACATCCGTTTCGCGATGCAACGTGGAGATGTTGAGGCGGTACAGCACTTTGGTGACCTTCGCACGAGCCACCTTGGTGGTGTGCTTGATGGAATAGATGCGATCAGGCTGCAATGCGGCAGCATCATCCATCCAACACAACATGGCTTCGAGTGACTGCGCCTGGCGCGGACGATTATTGGGGCGACAAATCATGTCACCGCGGGCAATCGATAGATCATCGGCGAGCAGCAAGGTAACGGCATTACCCGGTGCGGCCTCGGTAATAGGGCCATCGGGAGTGTCGATGCCGGTGATCGTGGTGGTCAAACCGGAAGGCAACACCATGACATCGTCACCAACGCGGAACACGCCACCAGCAACACGACCCGCGTAGCCGCGATAATCGTGGTGTTCGGTGCGTTGCGGGCGAATCACGTATTGCACGGGGAATCGCGCATCCACGCGGTTGTCGTCGCTGGCGGTATACACGTTTTCTAGATGATGCAGCAATGTGGGGCCTTCGAACCACGTGAGATTGGGCGAGCGGCTTACCACGTTGTCGCCTTGCAGGGCGCTGATGGGCAGGAAGGTGACATCGCGCAGTGACAGACGCGACGCGAACTCTTCGAATTCGTCACGAATGCGGTGGAACACCTCGGGCGACCAGTCGACGAGATCCATCTTGTTTATGCAAATCACCAAGTGCGGCACACCAAGCAGCGAAGCCAACAGACTGTGGCGGCGCGTTTGTTCGACGATTCCGGTGCGTGCATCCACCAACACGATGGCGAGGTCCACATTCGATGCACCCGTGATCATGTTGCGCGTGTACTGAATATGTCCGGGGCAATCGGCAATGATGAAACTTCGTTTTGGTGTTGCAAAGTAGCGGTAGGCAACGTCGATGGTGATGCCTTGTTCACGTTCGGCGCGCAAGCCATCGGTCAGCAACGACAAGTCGACGTAGTCCGTACCGCGCCGCTTGCTCACTGCTTCGATGTGTTCGAGTTGATCTTCGAAGATGCTCTTGGAGTCGTAGAGCAACCGACCGATCAGCGTCGACTTACCGTCGTCAACCGAGCCGACAGTGGCAAAGCGCAGACGCTCCATTTAGAAGTACCCCTGCTTCTTGCGGTCTTCCATGCCTGCTTCGCTAATGCGGTCGTCGGCTCGCGTGGCACCACGTTCGGTGATTCGCGCTGCGGCAGTTTCAGCGATGATGTGTTCGAGGGATGTGGCTGTCGACTCGATGGCGGCGGTGCATGTGGCGTCGCCGACCGTACGAAAACGCACCATCTGTTCGCTGACGGTTTCGTCGGCGTCGGCTTGCAGGAACGGCGACTCGGCCATCCACATGCCATCTCGGCGAAACACGCGGCGTCGGTGCGCGAAATAAATGCTGGGCAACGGGATGTCGTATTCCTCCACGAAGCGCCAGATGTCGAGTTCGGTCCAGTTCGACAATGGAAAGATGCGGAAGTGTTCGCCTTGTTTGTGGCGGCCGTTGTAGATACCCCACAACTCCGGGCGCTGCGTTTTGGGGTCCCATTGGCCAAATGAATCCCGGAACGAATACACACGTTCTTTGGCGCGCGCGCGTTCTTCGTCGCGACGGGCGCCACCAAAGACGGCATCAAACTTGTGCTCGGCGATGGAGTCGAGCAGGGTTACCGTTTGTAA
>JBEDEI010000011.1:0-2924 GCA_041175765.1 Actinomycetota bacterium
CACGAGAAACAAGTCGCCGCGCACTCATCGCATTGGGTCAGTCCGTGCCAATCACGCACGAAGATTGGCGACTCAACGAGCGACACTATGGAGCGCTCCAAGGACTCGACAAAAAAGAAACCACCCAGCGACACGGGGCTGAACAAACCAAACTGTGGCGACGCAGTTACGACGTGCCGCCACCAGCCGTCGACCGATCAAGCCCGGAACATCCCGCCAACGACCCGCGATATGCACACATCGATCCGGCGCTGCTGCCGGCAACGGAATGTTTGAAAGATGTCGTGCTGAGAGTGGTGCCGTTTTGGCACGAAGTTCTCGTGCCACATCTCGTTGCTGGCCGGCATGTATTGGTCGTAGCGCATGGCAATTCACTGCGTGCCCTTGCCATGCACCTCGAAGGTTTCACTGAGGCAACGATTGCGGAGTTCAACATCCCCACTGGTGTGCCACGTGCATATCGGTTTCATGAACGCAGCGATACTGATCGTGCGCGGGGTGAACTGCGTGTGGCAGACGTCGCATACCTCGGTGATGCAGCAGCAATCACTGCAGCAACACAGGCGGTTGCTGGTCAAGCCGGTACCTGAGACAACCTTCACCGCAGATTTGTGCACTCTTGCACGAATACATCCGTACCGTAGATGACATGCCCCGCAACATCAATCCACTGACCACCCTCCATCATGTTCCCCTCTTTTCGTCGTGCTCGAAGAAAGATCTCGCACGCATCGTGAAAGTTGCCGACGAAGTCACGTTCAAGGCAGGTCGCGTACTCATCGAGCAAGGCCAGCCCGGTCGTGAAGCCTTCATCATCGTGAAGGGCAAGGCAACGGTGCGTCGAAACGGCAAGAAACTCGCCTCAATTGGTGCCGGTGCGATGGTGGGCGAGTTGTCGTTGCTCGATCATGGTCCACGCACTGCCACCGTCACCTGCGACACGGATTGTGAAGTGCTCGTCATCAGCCAACGCCATTTCCATGGGGTTCTCACCGATGTGCCCGTCTTGTCGGGCAAGTTGTTGGCCACGCTGGCATCGCGTGTCCGCGAGCTAGATCGCGCCATCGTCGGCTAAGTACTCGCGCAGGTATGCCACCTGCACCAAACACAACTAGCGTTACCCCCGTTATGTCAGCGGACGCCGTTACGCCTGCCGTGCGTTCGCGCCGGCTCAAGCCGTACCAACTTTCCATCATCCTTGGTTGCGGCATCGGCATCTTCACGCTGATCTCAGGAATCATCCCGCAGATCACGGGTTGGAAGAGTGATTCCCCGGTTCACCGTGAGGTCTTTGGTGGTATCCCAGGCGCCCTGCAGATTGCGTTCTACACCGTCATTCCCGTCATGCTCATCTGGGGTTCCCTGCGATTCGCCGATCGAATTCGCAACTGGGAACGCGGAGCACCCGACAACCGCCGCACTACTCGCAAAAATGTGAAGCGTCGACTTGCCGATTTTCGTGCAGGTGTGTACATGCGCACGTTGTTGCGAGATTCGGCGGCAGGGCTCATGCATTCGATGATCTATTTCGGTTTCTTGGTCTTGCTTGGTGTCACCACGGTGTTGGAAATCGACCACCAGATGCCCGAAGCCCTCAAGTTTTTGCACGGAGACGTCTACCGCGGATACGCATTGGTCGGCGATGTAGCGGGTGTGGTGTTCACTGCCGGCGTGGTGTGGGCGATTCTGCGCCGCTACGTGCAACGCCCATATCGCATCCGCATCAAATCCAAACCCGAGCATGCCTGGATTTTGGGTGTGATGCTGGCGATTGGCGTGAGTGGTTTCGGAGCCGAAATGTTCCGTATCGCCTCCGAGCAGGCTGCCGGAAAAAATGTCGACTACGAACAGTGGAGCATCGTTGGTTGGCCGCTGGCGCAGACGGTCAACGGAGCATCACTTGGAACGCTGCAGACCTGGCACCAGGGTTGGTGGATTTTCCATGTGCTCACCTTCATTGCTTTCCTGGCGTTGCTCCCCATCACGATGTTGCGCCACATCTTCACGTCGCCACTCAATATGTACTTGCGTGACCGCGATCGTCCAAAGGGTGCGATGCGCGCAATGCCAAACTTGGCAGAAACATCGCTCGAATCGTTCGGTGTCAACACCGTGGAGAACTTCACGTGGAAGCAACTACTGGATCTCGATGCCTGCACGATGTGCGGTCGTTGCACGAGCGTGTGCCCGGCACATGCCACCGGAAAACCACTGGACCCCCGGGAAATCGTGCTGAAAAGTGGCGAAGTGATGGCGGCTACTGCTGCGCACGCGCCTGGTGGCCGTGTTTCGCCACCCATTGGTGTGGATGGCGACATCACGGTGAATGCCAACTCGGTGTTCGAGCGCATCACTGCCGAAGAAATTTGGTCGTGCACCTCCTGCAAAGCCTGCGATGAGATCTGCCCGGTAAATATCGAGATTCTCGACAAGATTCTCGACATGCGGCGCTACCTCACCTTGATGGAAAGCAACTTCCCGGCCGAACTTGGCAACGCCTACCGCGCCATGGAAAACCAAGGCAACCCGTGGGGGATGAACCAGGGCGATCGCGCGGCGTGGGCCAACGACTTGGATGTCACCGTGCTCGACCCGGGTGCACCGCTTACCCACGAGTACCTGTACTGGGTGGGTTGCGCAGGTTCGTTCGATGACAAGAATATAAAAGTCACGCAGGCAATGGCCAAGTTGCTGAAGCGGGCGGGCATTGATGTGGCCATTCTCGGGCCAAGTGAGATGTGCACCGGAGACTCGGCTCGACGCAGCGGTAACGAGTATCTCTTCCAGATGTTGGCGACACCCAATGTGGAGATGTTGAACGGCATGGGTGTAAAGAAAATCATCACGCAGTGCCCGCACTGCTTCAACACCCTGAAAAACGAATACCCGCAACTTGGTGGCAACTACGAAGTCGTGCACCACAC
>JBEDEI010000012.1:0-18520 GCA_041175765.1 Actinomycetota bacterium
GGCCCGTCCGGATCGTGGCGACACTGGCACTCAAACACGGCAAGTAGGTGCTGATCGCAATCTCGGCTCGGCAGTCATTGTTGGTCTCGTACTGGTGGTGCTGTTCGTCGGCACATCGTTCGTCAGCCCAGCCGCAGTGATGGCATTGGTCATCGTGGTGTTGGGTTTGGCTGCACTCGAGTTCTTCACGCAGACGGGCAAACTTGGCGCACCGATGGTGGTGGGCGTGGTGGCATGTTTGGCCGCACCGCTCGGCGCCTATTACATGTCGCATTTGGCGCTGGCCATGGTGGTGGTGTTCGCATTCATCGCTGGTGCAGTCACGCTGATCGGCTCCGATGACGATCACTCGGCAGCAGTGGTGAGTGTCGGCACGCTCATGTTGGGTGTGGTGTACATCGGCTTATTGGGTGGATACGCCGGTCTCATTTTGCGGATGTCCACACTGTCGGCCTCGCTGCCCAACATCGGCACCGACACATTGTTCCTTGCCGTCTTGGCTGTCGCAGCCAACGACATCGGCGCCTACTTCGTCGGGTCGGCGATTGGTCGCACCCCGCTGCGCGAGTCGGTGAGCCCCAACAAGACCATCGAGGGTGTCATCGGCGGCACCATCGCCACTTTCTGTGTGGTCGTGGTGATTGGTTTGCAGAGTGAAACCTGGAACTCGCTCATCGAATGGCTGCTGCTTGCTCTCGTGGTGTCGATTGCTGCGCCACTCGGCGACTTGTTCGAATCGGTAGTGAAGCGCTCACTCGGCGTGAAAGACTTCGGCACGTTGCTGAAGGGTCACGGTGGAGTACTGGACCGCTTCGATGGCGTGCTGTTCTCTCTGCCGATGGTCTACTTTCTCGCGGTATCGCTCGCTCCCTGGGCGAGTTAACGCGCGACGCCCGTGACCATCAACGTTGCCCTGGCGGGCAGCACGGGATCGATTGGCGGCCAGACGCTCGATGTCGTTGCGGCGTCGAGCGGTCGGTATCGCGTCGTTGCCCTCGCCGCCGCCTCGAACGAAGCCATCCTGCGTGAGCAAATCACCACGCATCGCCCCCAACTCGTTTCGGTGGTCGACGATCGTGTGCGCAGCACCCTTGCCCGCGAGTTTCCCGCGGTGCAGTTCAGCAGTGATGTTGCCGATGTCGTAGTTGATGCCGATGTTGTGGTGAATGCAGTGGTCGGTTTTGCCGGCCTTCCCGTCACCCTGGAAACGCTCCGTCGCGGTAAGCGCCTGGCCCTCGCCAACAAAGAAAGCCTCATCGCTGCCGGGCCGATTGTGCAACCTTTGCGTGCCACCAAAGGAGCAGAGATCATTCCCGTCGACAGCGAGCACTGTGCATTGCATCAGTGCTTGCGTGCCAGCACGGCACCACAGCGCGAACTTGCTTCGCTGCAACTTACGGCAAGCGGTGGGCCGTTCCGTGGCAAGACCCGCAACGAGTTGTTGCAGGTCGACGTGAAGTCGGCACTTGCACACCCCACGTGGTCGATGGGGCCAAAGATCACGGTCGACTCTTCCACGCTCATGAACAAGGGGCTCGAAGTCATCGAGGCCCACGAGTTGTTCGGCATTGGTTACGACCAAATCGGTGTTGTCGTGCACCCGCAATCCATCATTCATTCGATGGTCACGTTCACCGATGGTGCCACGATCGCGCAGTTGTCCATGCCGGACATGCGGTTGCCGATTGCGTATGCAATTGCCTGGCCGAATCGTTTCGATTCGCCGTTCGGGGCGATTGATTGGGCAACATTGCGCCAGTTGGACTTTGAGCTGCCCGATCGCGCCACGTTTCGTTGCCTCGATCTCGCATACGACGCCGGTCGCATTGGTGGCTCGGCGCCCGCGTGGTTGAGTGCCGCCAATGAAGTCGCCGTCGATGCTTTTCTCACTGGCCGCATCAGTTGGGTGCAGATTGCCGAAGTGAACGATGCCACGCTCCAGCAGCATGATGGCGCCAAGCTCCTCACTGTTGAAGATGTATTGGCTGCCGATGCCGAGGCGCGACGAATTGCACGCGGCATCGTCCACAACTTTGCACAGGCCGCAGGTACCGTAGGCGCGTGAGCTCCTTCTACACACGCACGCGCGACGAACTCGTCGGTGGTGGCGGCGACCCCACACCCGACTCATCTGCACCAGTTCCATTATCGACCACCATCGTTGGTGTCGGCATCATCATCGCGTTGCTCACCTGGCTTGGCATCAACAACATGTGGACGCTCGTGTTCGTGCTCGGGCTCATTGTGTCGGTGTTCCTGCACGAGATCGGCCACTTCGTCACGGCACGACGCACCGGCATGAAAGTCACGCAGTTCTACATGGGCTTTGGCCCCAAGTTGTTCGCCTGGCAACGCGGTGAAGTGGAGTACGGTCTGCGCGCATTCCCGATCGGTGCATTCGTACGCATCATCGGCATGAACAATCTCGACGACACCGATCCAGCCGACGAAGCCCGCACCTATCGCTCCAAATCGTTTCCCAAACGGTTGCTCGTAATCACGGCAGGTTCACTCATGCACGCCATCATTGCGCTCGTGTTGTTCGCTGGTGTGTACACCTTCTCGGGCCGCTACGGCGAAACGGGACGAGTGGAAGTTGCCGATCAGCCGTTCGCAGGAAGTGCCGCAGAAACCGCGGGCGTACAAAAAGGTGACATCCTCGTGTCGTTCGACGGTGTACCGCTGCGCACATCGAATGACTTCGTCAGTGCAGTTCGTGCCCAGCAGCCCGGCGACCAAGTCGAGGTGGTGGTGAATCGCAACGGAGACACCATCGTGATGCAGGCAACGCTCACCGTGTTTCCGGGCACGCAAGACACTCCGGAGGCTCGCGCATTCTTCGGAGTGCCCGGTTGGTCGCGCGACTACGTGCAACTCGGGGTGGTGGAATCGCTCGTGCGTGCCGGAGAAGATGTGGTGGGCACGGCAATCGACTCGGTGCGTGGCGTATTCACCGTCTTGAACCCCATCAATTTGGCCACCAATCTCACCAGTGTCGAGGCTGATCCAATGACTCGTCCGAGCACCGTGGTGGGTGCCAGTCAGTTGGGCGGCGACATCGGTCGCGAAGAAGGCTGGAAGGGTGTGTTGATATTGTTGGCGGCAGTCAACGTGTTCGTTGGCGTGTTCAACATGATGCCGTTGTTGCCATTCGACGGTGGCCATGCGGCCGTTGCAATATATGAGCGTGCTCGCTCGACGCGAACTCGTCGCTATCAGGCCGATGTTCGCAAGCTGGCACCTATCGCCACTGCCGTAGTGGTGTTGTTGGTCATGCTGCTCGTGGCAGGCTTGTACCTTGACATCACACAACCCCTCGGCTGATCGATGACCACCGCGTCCGCATTCCCACGCAAACACACCCGACAGATCCATGTCGGAAAGGTGGCTGTCGGGGGAGACGCACCCATCAGCGTGCAGTCGATGACCATCACCAAGACTGCGGATGTCGAAGGCACGCTGCAACAGATCTATGCATTGGCTGCGGCGGGTTGCGACATCGTGCGTTGCACCTGCAACGAAATCGAGGCTGCCGAAGGTCTAGCGCAAATCGTGCCGCGTTCACCAGTGCCGATCATCGCCGACATCCATCATCAATACAAAATGGCGCTCGCTGCACTCGAAGCAGGTGTGCAAGGTTTGCGGCTCAACCCAGGCAACATTCGCAAACCCGAACACATCAAGGCAGTAGCAAGCGAAGCGCGCGATCGCAAGGTGCCGATTCGCATCGGGGTAAACGGTGGTTCGCTCGACCCGGCGCTGTACGAAAAATACGGTGGCCTCACCGCCGATGCCATGGTCGAGTCGGCACAAACCGAGATGCGCTATTTCGAGGAAGTCGGTTTTGATCTCATCAAGATTTCCGTCAAGGCCTCCAATGTGCCGCTCATGGTGGAGGCGTATCGCAAGTTGAGCGCGATCACCGACCACCCATTGCATCTGGGTGTAACCGAAGCGGGCCCGCTGCCTGGTGGCTTGGTGAAGGCAACCGCCGGCATCGCAGCGCTGCTGCTGGAGGGCATCGGCGACACGATTCGCTTCAGCCTCACCGCCGACCCCGTGGAAGAAGCACGCGCAGGCCGCCAATTGCTGGAAGCACTGGGCTTGCGTGAACGCAAGAACGTGGACCTCATCGCCTGCCCGAGTTGTGGTCGTGCAGAGATTGACGTGATTGAAGTGGCCAATCGTGCCCAGGCCGCATTCGCCGACAAAAAATTGCCGCTACAAATTGCGGTAATGGGCTGTGTGGTGAACGGCCCTGGTGAAGCCCGCGAAGCCGACTTGGGTATCGCTGCTGGCAACAAGCGTGGGCACTTGTTCGTGAAGGGTCGCAATGTGGCGGTCGTTCCCGAGTCAGAGATGGTGGAAGCGTTGGTCGATTGGGCCACGTTCATCCATGAGCACGGTGTCGAGGCAGCAATTGCACGCGTGGACACCGCGATCGCCGAGCGCGAAGCAGCGCGTGATCGCTCGGCACTGCTGGACGAAAAAGGCGACGATGCGAACAATGCGTCGGAAAAAATCGTCGAGATTCGCCGCACGGTCGATAGCTAAGGCGTTAGCAGAGTGCCGGCTACGGCGCCACGGTGGTGCTTGGCACCAATGTGGTGGTGGGTGGCACGGTGGTGGTGCTCGTTGTCGTGCTCGTGACATCACTGGCGCGCTGGGCCAGCGATACGGCGAGTTCCAAATACACCCGTGTGCGCACCTCAGAACCCAACGACGTGAGGTGAATCTTGTCGGGGTCGAGCACGCTGGGCGTGGTCTTCACCACGTTCGCCCAGTCGTACACACTGGCCAGTGGGTACTTGGCGAGTTCCTGTGCAAGCACCGCATTAAAGCGCTGTGACTGTCGCGTGGTGGTTGCAGAATCCACTCGGTGCACGGTGAGCCACACCACGGGGATGTTGCCGATGGCGTTCATGAGATCCTGAATCACCGTTACGTATTCCTTGCGCTTGGTGAGGATGGCCACATCGTTAGAGCCGAGCGCCACCAACACCGCGGTGGGGCGAACCCCGGTGGTGACGAGTTGCTTGTATGCCACGGTGCCGGAATAGCGAGTGGATGTCGGGCCGCTGATCCGTCGCCCCCAGCGACTATCGACGAGCACCGACTCGAATTGCCCGGCAGCAGCGAGTCGTGATTGCGATTTTGCAAAGTAGTTGGTGCCCCACGTGAGGCTGTCGCCCAACACCACCAGCGTGGTCTTCGGCGCATTCGCCACAGGAGCTGCGGTGGTGGTGGCGGCAAGTGCGTGAATACCGAGCGCCACGACGAACACGGCAACTATCCGTGCGCGTGTGCTGCGCTGCCGTCGTACCCGCACGCGTTTCATGCGCTCACGGTATAGACCGTGGCCGCACCAGTGAGTTCGATGGATTCACCTGCCGCCAGATACGCCGCAGCACCACGCGCCAGCGAAGTCGTCGACCCGGAGGTGCACACCAGCAGTGTGTGTGGTGTATTCGTAGTGAATTGGAACGTGCCGTTGATTTCGTGTCGCATCACGCGAAATGGGGCAGCACAGCGGTAGGCGGTGGTGGTGGCATTGAGTTGCTCGGTGGCAACTCGCTGATCAGCCGTTGGCGCAAGCGATGCAACGGCAAGAAACTGCTCGAGGTCGATGTGTTTTTCGGTGAACGCAGCACGCAACACGTTGTCGGAACTGCCCTGTACTTCCAGTGCCGTGCCGTGCAAGTACGCGTGCACCGTGCCAGCATCCAGATACAGCGCTTCACCGGGTGCCAATTTCACATGGTGCATGAGCAGCGCTACGAGCGCACGCGGGTCGTCGTACTGTTCGGTGATTTGTTGCATCGCTGGTGACGGGTTGTTGGGCTGTGCGAATGTCGCGCCCGACAACACCGCTCGTACGGTCGGGCCAACACCGTGTTGTCGTACGTGCGCAGCAAGGTCGTTTGCCCCCGCATCGGTGCATTGTTGTATCGCCACATCATCAGGCGCAAATCCACACAGGGCGGCGAATTGATCGAGCGCAATCACCATTTCGGGCTTTGCGTGTGGGTCAGCAAAGATGCGATGTGGTGCGTCGAGCGGAACGTGAGTTGCTTCCTCGCGTGCAAACCCGGCTTGTGCCTGCACCGCAGATGGGTGTGTTTGTAACGACAGTGGTTGAGCAGCCGCCAACAGTTTTACGATGAACGGCAACGAGCCAACTTCGTCGGCCAGATATGTCGGTGCCGGTCGGTGGAGTTCGTCATCGATCTGTGCCGGTCCACGTGGGTGTGTGCCAAACCACAGTTCTGCCCACGGTCGACCATCGGCGGTCACCTCAAGGAGCTCGGGCAACGCGAATCGGTCACCCCAGGCGTAGTGCTGGACGACGCCTTTTAGGCGCAACATGCGATGACGTGCTGTGCCGCTTGTGTTATCGGCACCTCCGTAGTGGTCCCCGCGATTCGGTCGCGCACCTCGAGTACTCCGTTGGCCACGCCTCGTCCGGCGATCACAATCATCGGCATGCCGAGGAGTTCGGCGTCTTTGAAACGCACGCCTGGCGACACACCAACGCGATCATCCAGCAACACCTGCAGGCCGGCATTCGACAAATCGGCTGCCAATTGTTCAGCAGTTGCGGCTGTGTCATCACCTGGTTTGCCGGCAATCACCACGTGCACGTCCATCGGCGCCACGCTGCGCGGCCAACGCAATCCAATCTCGTCATGATGCAGTTCGGCAATCGCCGCAACCGCGCGCGAGACACCCACACCGTACGAACCCATCGTGACCACGCGCTGTTTGCCCTTGTCATCCAGCACGGAAAGCCCCAGCACTTCTGCATACTTGCGCCCGAGTTGAAACACGTGTCCCATTTCGATGCCACGTTCGATACGTAAAGGTGAGCCGCACATTGGGCACGCGTCACCGTCGCGCACATCGGCGACATCGGCAACTCCATCAGCACTGAAATCGCGACCACACACCAAGTGCACCACGTGTTTGCCGGCGGCGTTGGCGCCGGTTACCCACGCACTGCCAGTGACCACCCGAGGGTCGAGCAGGTAGCGAATACCGAGTGGTCGTGCTTCGCCGAGTGCGTCGGGCCCGATGTAACCCTTCACGAGTTGCGGCCGCGCTGCAAAGTCGGCTTCACCAAACACATCGACTTCGGCTGGCGATACGAGTGCTTCAAGACGTTTCATGTCCACATCACGATCACCGGGCACGCCGATGGCCAGCGGTGTGCGCGAACCATCGGGGTGACGCAACATCACGAGCACATTCTTCAAGGTGTCGCTCGCGGTCCACGTCGTGCCGGCGCGCTGCAGATCACTTCGCTGGTTCAACAAATCCACCAAAGTCTGAATCGTCGGCGTGTTCGGTGTGTCGACCACCAACGATGCCGGGGTGTTACTTGCATCAATGGCGGCCGGCGTGCCGATTCGCACGGCTTCGGTGTTGGCGCGGTAGTCGCAACTCGTACAGCGCACGAAAGTGTCTTCACCAGAAACGCAAGGGGAGAGGAACTCCTCTGATTGCGAGCCGCCCATGGCGCCCGACATCGCCTTCACGATCACGACGTCGAGCCCAAGTCGCGCAAAGATCTTCACATAGGCGGCCCGGTGCGCGTCGTAACTACGGGTGAGACCTTCGTCGTCGAGGTCGAAGCTGTAGGAGTCTTTCATGACGAACTCGCGACCGCGCAACAACCCGGCACGTGGACGAGCCTCGTCGCGATACTTGGTTTGAATTTGGTACAGCCACACCGGCAAATCCTTGTAACTGCTGTAGAGATCCTTCACCAACAGCGTGAACATTTCTTCGTGCGTTGGGCCAAGCAAGTAGTCGACACCGCGCCGGTCTTGCAGGCGGAACAAGTTGGGGCCGTAGTCGGTCCAGCGACCCGTTGCGTCGTAGGGCTCACGGGGCAACATCGCCGGAAAATGCACTTCTTGTGCGCCGATTGCGTTCATCTCTTCGCGCACGACCTGTTCCACGCGCTGCAACACGCGCATGCCCAGCGGCAGCCAGGTAAAGCCACCCGGGGCCGCACGGCGGATGTAGCCGGCGCGCAGTAACAAGCGGTGGCTGGGCACTTCGGCGTCGGCCGGATCGTCACGCAACGTACGCACAAAGAGCGTTGACAAGCGATGAATCACGCGAAAATAAGGTTAGTTCGCGGGGCTATCATGGACATGTCCTTTTACGTTCAGCATGAGTGCAGTCCGCGAAGGCGTGGGTCACCACCCACGCCTTTTTTTGACTCATGTAACGGGTGTATGAGGCGCGAAAACGAAGAATACGGCCGATCCAAGGAGCAACACAAGCACGATGAGCACCGATACCGTCGTCGAGCGGGTACGCGCACTTGCTGCGCCGATCGTTGCCGACCTTGGGCTTGAGGTCTACGACCTCGAAATGGTGTCGGGCGTCTTGCGTCTCAGCATCGATACGCCGCCAGGTCAACCTGCTGGCGTCACACTCGAAAACATCGCGCTCGTAAGTCGTTTGGTGTCGCGCGAACTCGACCACAACGACCCAGTTCCCGGTCGCTACACGTTGGAAGTGTCGAGCCCTGGTTTGGAGCGCCCATTGCGCACGCCACAACATTTCGTGCGCGAAGTCAACAAGGTGATTTCCGTGCGATTGCATCAGGCCGTCGACGGCCGCCGTCGTATGCAAGGCGTGCTCCTGCGCGCTGACGAGCGGGGCATCGTCGTGTGTCTTGATGACACGGGTACCGAAGTTGCAGTGGCACACAGCGACATCGAGCGGGCACGCACCGTCTTCGTGTGGGGCAGCGGTGGCAAGGACACATCTTCTCTCAACCATCAGACGGCTATTGACAATCAGACCAAGGAGGTTGCCTCATGAACCAAGCAGACATGAAAGAAGCAATTCGAATGATTGCCGCAGACCGCGGGCTTTCTGTTGACTCGTTGCTGCAGGTGCTCGTCGAAGCACTTGCTACCGCCTACAAGAAGCGTCCGAACGCCGCCGAAGAAGTCATCGTCGGCCTCAACCCCGACACGATGGACATGACCTTCACCGCCTACGACCTCGACGGTGACGGCAACTGGATCAACGAGCGCGACGACACACCAAGTCGTGACGAACTTGGTCGCATTGCCGCATCCACGTTCCGTGCAGTGCTCAGCCAGCGCATTCGCGAGGTGGAGTACCAGGGCAAGTACGACCAGTTCCGCAACAAGGAAGGCGAGATCGTCGCCGGACGCATCCGTCTGATGCCCGACCGCGGCGCCGAGCGCAAGTACCTGATCATCGACATGAGTGGCGGCGAAGGCATCATGCCGTTGTCCGAGCAGGTGCCCAACGAGTTGCGCGGTTCCACCGACGGCACATTCAAGGTGTTCATCGTCGAAGTGCGTCAAACCGAGCGTGGGCCGCAAGTCGTAGTGAGCCGTAGCCACCCAGGCTTGGTCTACAAGCTGTTCCAGATGGAAGTGCCAGAAATCGACAGCGGTCAGGTGAGCATCATGGCGATTGCTCGTGAACCAGGTCAGCGCTGCAAGATTGCCGTTGCCTCCAATGACCAGCGCATCGACCCGATTGGCGCCTGTGTTGGCGGCCGAGGCGATCGTGTGAAGCGCGTGGTCACCGAACTGCGCGGCGAGAAAATCGACATCGTCATCTACAGCGAAGACAAGCGCTCCATGATCATCAATGCGATGTCGCCGGCCAAAGTCACCGATGTACAAATCAGTGAAGATGGCACCCAGGCCGACGTGATCGTGCCCGACTTCCAGTTGTCGTTGGCAATCGGCCGGGCAGGAATCAACGCCAAACTCGCCGCACAATTGTGTGGTTTGCGTTTGGATGTGCGCAGCGAAAGCGAAGCAGCAGGACTCACCGTCGAAAACACGCCGGTACCCGTTGCTCCTGCAACTGTCGAAGCAACCGCTGAAGTGGCGCAGGAACCCACCGCTTGAGCAAGAACGTCCGCGTCTCCGCGCTCGCCAAGGAGCTGGGCATGACCTCGAAAGAGGTCATCGAGCTCTGCGCCAAAATCGGTGTCGGCGCATCGTCGCCAGGTTCGAGCATGGTCGATGCACAAGCCGATCGTGTGCGTCGTCACGCTGAAGAAAAAGGTTTGAAGCGCGAACCCGTTGCCGAAAAACCAAAGCGCGCCAAAAAAGTAGCCACTGCTACGGATGGCGACGCGCCGAGCACCACCAAAGTTGCCAAGCCGCGCGCCACCAAGGCATCCAAAGCGGCCACCACCGCAGCAGCACCAGAAGTCGCAACTGCACCCACGACACCAGTGGTGGTTGCCCCGCCGGTGTCACCTGCACCTGTTGTGCCCACACCTGTTGCACCAGCAGCGAGCGCAGCAACCGAATCTTCTACTGCGCCATCTGCTCCAGTGTCTCCTGCACCTGTGTCTTCTGCGCCTGTGTCTTCTGCACCCGTGTCTCCTGCACCACGAGTGGTGTCGTCTCGACCCGGTGCGTCAAGCCCGAGTCGTGCGCCCGCAGCGCGACCACCAACGGCACCGGGTGCACCAGTACCACCCCCAGGAACACCACCGTCATCAGGACCACGCACCGTTCCTGCCGGTGGACGCACGATTCCACCACCTCCAGGTGGCAGTCGCGTGCCACCACCTCCTGCTCGTCGGCCACCAGGTGATGCGCGCGGTCCACGCCCAGGCGGCGCACCACGCCCAAGTTCGGCGGGCCGCATGGGTCGTTTCTCGTCGGCCAGTCTCGGACGCACCACGCCTCGTCCTGCAGGTCCTGGTGCGCGACCGGGTGGTCCCGGTGGTCCTCGTCCTGGTGGCGGTGGTCGTGGTTCTGGTCTTGGTCGCCAAATTGGTGGACCGCAAGGTCGCGGCCCCAACGCGCGCGCCGGTGGCAATCGTCGTGGTGCCCGCAAGAAGACTCGCGAGCAAAAACGCAAGGACATGGAACAGCTGCAGTCATTGCAGCCCACGCAATACGCACCGAGCAACGCACCGGTTCCACAAGGCCCCATCGTCGTGGAGCGTGGCGCATCCGCCCAAGACTTTGCTCCGAAACTCAATCGTGGTGCAGCAGATGTAGTGCGCTTCTTGCTCGAACAGGGCGAAATGGTGACTGCCACCATGTCGCTTGCCGATGAGCAAATGGAACTCTTCGCCCTCGAAGTCGGTGCCGAACTCATCCTGGTGGATCCGGGTCAGCAAGAAGAGATGGAGTTGCAGGCACTCTTTGACGACTCCGACGATGCCGACGAAGCAGCACAAACGACACGTCCACCCATCGTCACCATCATGGGTCACGTCGACCACGGCAAAACCACGTTGCTCGACCGCATCCGTTCGGCGAACGTGGTGGCCGGTGAAGCCGGCGGCATCACTCAGCACATCGGCGCGTACCAAGTGGAAAAAAACGGCAAGCAAATCACCTTCATCGACACTCCGGGTCACGCCGCGTTCAGCAAGATGCGTGCTCGCGGTGCGTCGGTCACCGACATCGTCGTTCTGGTGGTGGCTGCCGACGACGGCGTGATGCCACAGACCATCGAGGCCATCAGCCACTCGCGCGCAGCAGATGTGCCGATCGTCGTCGCCATCAACAAAATCGACAAAGACAACGCCGACGTGCAGCGCACGATGTCGGCCGTTGCCGAACAGAATCTCATCCCCGAACAATGGGGTGGCGACACCATCATGGTGGAGATGTCGGCCCAGCAGGGTCTCGGCATCGATGACTTGCTCGAGCAGTTGCTCATCGTCGCCGAGGTAGAGGAACTTACGGCAAACGCCAGTGGCCGCGCCAAGGGCTTCGTGCTCGAAGCGCGCCTCGACGTGGGTCGCGGCCCGGTTGCCACCGTGCTCGTCGACAAAGGCACGCTCAAGGTTGGCGACCCAATGGTGGCGGGTGCTGCATGGGGTCGCGTGCGCGCGATCATCAACGACCGCGGCGAGCAAATCAAAGAAGCAGGCCCATCCACACCGGTGCAGATTCTCGGTTTGTCGGCAGTGCCGCAAGCCGGCGACGACTTCCGTATCGCTCCCGATGACCGCACCGCACGCACGGTTGCCGACTCGCGCGCCCAACGCCAGCGCTTGCTCGCCCAGCGAGGCGATGCTCGCACGCAAAAGGGCGTGAAGTTGGAGGACATCTTCACACAGATTCAGGCTGGCGAAACAGCCACGCTCAACTTGCTGATCAAAGCCGACGTGCACGGCTCGCTCGAAGCAGTGACCGAAAGCGTGCGCAAACTCGAACGCCCCGAAGTGCGGGCCTCGTTCGTGCACCGCGCGGTGGGTTCAATCACCGAAAACGACATCACGCTTGCCGCCACCACGAACGCCACGATCATCGGCTTCAACGTGCGACCAGACCGCAAGGTGCGCGAACTTGCCGAAGCCGAAGACGTCGAGATTCGCACCTACGAAGTCATCTACAAACTCATCGAAGACATCGAAAAGGCAATGAAGGGCTTGCTCGCACCAGAGTTCGAGGAAGTGGTCACCGGCGAAGCCGAAGTCCGCGAACTCTTCCGTGCGCCGAAGGTCGGTGCCGTTGCCGGTTGCTTCGTGCGCTCGGGTGTCATTACACGCGGCTCGAAGGTGCGCTTCTTGCGCGACGGTGTGATCATCTGGAAGGGCGCCATCAACACGCTGCGTCGTTTCAAGGACGATGTGAAGGAAGTGCGCGAGGGTTTCGAGTGCGGTATCTCACTCACCGACTTCCAAGACTTGAAGCAAGGCGACCTCATCGAAACCTACGACTTGCGCGAGATAGAGCGCGCGTAACGCAGAGCGAGTAGATCAGACGCATGAAGAACGCCGACCTCTTTTTTCACTTCGACCCGGTTTGTCCTTGGGCGTACATCACGTCACGTTGGGTAGTGGAAGTGCAACAACAGCGCGGCTACGACGTGTCGTGGAAGTTCATCTCGCTGTACATGATCAACAACGACCGTGGTTATCACGAAGGCAACATGGCCTGGCGTGACGGCCACATGGCCGGCCTGCAAGCGCTTCGGGTGGCAAGTGCGGCTCGCACGGCAGCGGGCAACGATGCAGTTGCCGGGGTCTACACCGCACTCGGTAAAGCCATTCATGTCGACAAGCGTCGCCCCGAACAACACGGTGGCATGCAGAGCCTGTTGCGCACGGTGCTTGGCGAAGCAGGGTTGAACCCCGCGTGGGCCGACAGCGCAAACGACGAACTGCACGACGAAGTCATCCGCTACGAAACGGGCAAAGCGCTGGAGGCCACCGGCAAAGATGTCGGCACGCCAATCTTGGTGTTCTATCCGGGCACCGAACGCCAGGCCAGTTTCTTTGGCCCAGTTATCTCGTCGATTCCTCGCGGGGCTGAAGCTCTGCGTTTGTGGGACGCCGTGGAAACACTGGCCACCACTTCGGGCATGGCCGAACTCAAGCGTTCTTTGCGTGCCGCACCGTCGTTCACCTGACGTAGCCGAACATTTGGCGTCGGTGACGCGTCACCTACGCTGGCGATATGCAAGTCGTCTACACCGCACAGCATCTGTTGCACGACCCCGCAACAGAAATCGAATCGTCCACCACGCATTCGCCGTTTGAGCACACCGGACGCGCCGAAACCATCAAGGCGTCGCTGGCTGCAGACCCGCGATTCGTGCTGCGTGAACCAACCGAGCACGGTGTTGCACCAATCACCGCCGTGCACGACGAAGGCCTCGTGAAGTTTCTTTCGGTTGCCTGGGCGGAGTATCAGAACGTGGTGGGAGATCGCCGCGAAGTGGTACCCGACATGTTTTATCGGGCAGACCTGCGCAATCGCATGGGCGACACGGTGGAGCCCGAGTCGATCACGGCTCGCCTCGGTTGGTGGTGTTTCGAAACCACCACGCCGCTCACCAAGGGCACGTACGTCGCTGCTCGCGCCGCAGTCGATACCGCACTTACCGCTACCGACGTCGTACTTGGTGGCGAGCGTGCCGCCTACGGGTTGTGTCGTCCACCGGGGCACCACGCCACCCGCGATCTGTACGGCGGCTACTGCTTCTTCAACAACGCGGCCGTTGCCGCCCACGACATCGTGCAGCGCACCGGCGGCAAGGTCACCGTGCTCGACGTCGACTACCACCACGGCAACGGCACGCAGGAAATCTTCTACGACCGCGACGACGTGCAATACGTATCGCTCCACGGCGACCCGCGACGCGCGTATCCGTACTTCACCGGCCACGCCGACGAGACCGGCGCGGGAAAGGGTCTTGGCAGCACGCTCAACGTGCCGCTTGCCAAACGCACCGCCGACGACGCCTATATCGCAGCCTTGTCCACCTGCGCCGAAAAGATTGCGGCGTTCAAGCCCACGGCGCTGATCGTTTCGCTCGGTCTCGACACGTTCATCACCGATCCGATTGCCGACCTTGCAGTCACCACCGAAGGTTTCTCGCGCAGCGGTGCGCTATTGGCGCAACTTGGTTTGCCCACCATCGTGTTGCAAGAAGGTGGCTACGACGTACAGGCACTCGGCCGCAACGTGCACGCTTGGCTCACTGGCTTCGGTGCGTAACTAGTCGCGATTTTGTTCGCGGAGATACTTTTCGAACTGCTCGGCCAACTCGTCACCTGACGGAATATCGGCGGTGTCGTCGTCGCGTTGATGCGCTACGTCGTATGCGGTCTCGAGTTGTCCGAGCAACTGCGCATGCTCGGGGTTGGCTGCCACCAAGGTGTCGAGGCGTTCGCGTTGGCTTGCTGCCTCGGCGCGCGATTCGCTGATGTCAATCGAGATGCCGCCCGTGTCGCACACGGCACTGAGCAAAGCCACCGTCGCAGCCGGGTAGGCCATCGTGGTGGCGTAGTGCGGCACTTGCGCCCAGATACCCACGCTCGGGATCCCGCGACCAGTCAACACGTGTTCGAGTACCGCTTCGATACCGGCGGGAACGTCCACCGAACTGCGCACATACGGCAGAGCAGCAATGGCATCCGACGTGGGTGAAGTGCAGGAGATGTTGACCGCCCGTGTATGTGGTGTGGCAAAGGGGTAGGCACCGAGACCAATCATTTTCCGCACACCGAGTTGGGTGGCAAGTTCCCCGACTGCCGCGGCAAACTGGTTCCACTTCGAGTCGGGTTCGTGCCCGGTAAGTAGCAACACTTCTTTGTCGTTGATGTCGCGGCCCAACATGAGATCCGTCGACGGCCAATCCAATCGCGTATTGATGCCTTCGCGTAGTTCCATCGTGGGTCGTCGGGCACGAAAGTCGAGGTATTCGTCGGCGTCGAACGTGATGAGCGAGGTGGCACCAGTTTCGCTCACCAAGCGGGTCATCGCACCGTGGGCCGCCGAACTTGCATCGATCCAACCCTGCAACATCACCACGAGGAGCGGCGACGACAGCGTCGGCATTGCCGTGTAACTCTCGTGCAAGCGGTACGACATGCTCGGTCAGTGTAGGCGAGCAAGGCTGCGGTGCGCACTCGTTACTGCAGCTTCTACCTGGGCTGCAAACGGTGCGAGTTCGGCAGCCGAACGATCCCCAAGTGCGCCACCCAAGTAACGGGCGTATACGCCTTCGATGATGCACGCCAGTTTCCAGAATGCAAACGCGGTGTAGTAGTCGAGTTGCGACACATCTCGCCCCGTAATGCGCGCATAGCGCTCGACCAACTCGGCCCGGTTCATGAAACCCTTCAATCGGTTGGCTTGTGCTTGCCACGCCGACGCCTCGTCATCGGGCCCCGTGTAATACGCCATCAATAAACCAAGGTCGGCCAACGGATCACCGAGCGTGCAGATTTCCCAATCCAACACCGCAACGATGTGGCCGGCGTCGTTCACGATGCAGTTGTCCAAGCGGTAGTCGCCATGCACGATGGTGGCTGGCCCCTGTTCGGGAATGCGCTTCGACAATGCGTCGTGTACTTCATCGAGCATCGGCAAATCACGAGTCTTCTGGGCATTGAACTGTCCGTACCAACGCTTCAGTTGTCGGGCAATGTAACCCTCGTGACGAGCCAAGTCGCTGAGCCCCACCTGCGCCAAGTTCACGGCGTGAATTGCCGCCATGGTGTCGATGAGTGATTCGCTCGCCGTGCGCCGCGCCGTTTTGGTGAGCACACGTTCGGCGATGTGCACATCACGCACCACATGGCCATCGACAAAACCCATCACATAAAACGGGGCACCGTTGACGGCAGGGTCGCTGCACATCGCCAAGGCAGGTGCCACCGGAACGCTTGTGTCGCGCAACGCGTGGATGATGCGATGTTCGCGACCCATGTCGTGTGCACTCGCCAACGTGTGCGACAGCGGTGGGCGACGCAACACGTAGTGCCTGCCGTTTGCATCGGTCAACTTGAACGTGAGGTTGGAGTGCCCTCCGGCGATCACCTGTGCGGTGAATGGGGGAGCAAAACCCGCCACGTTCGCCGCCAACCATGGGGTCACCGTTTCCACTGCGATGCCGTCGCGGGCTGCATCCACCATGCCACGAAACTACTCGCTGAACCGAACGGTATCGTGAGCGCGTGAGTTCTGTTGCCAGCGTCATCGATGTCTCCGACGCAACATTCCAAAAAGAAGTACTCGATCGGTCCAAGACCACGCCCGTCGTGGTGGACCTGTGGGCCACGTGGTGCGGTCCATGCAAAACGCTCGGGCCGATTCTGGAAAAAGTCATCTCTGCCACCGGCGGCAAAGTAGTGCTGGCCAAGATCGACGTCGACAAGAACCCCGCTGTCGCCCAAGCGTTTCAGGTGCAGTCGATTCCCGCAGTATTCGCCATGCAAAACGGCCAGGTAGTGGATGGTTTCACCGGAGGGTTACCCGAACACGAAGTGCGGGCGTTCGTGGCCAAGTTGGTGCCAGGCGGGGAAATCCTCGACGTGCCAGCGTTGCTGGCTCGTGGTGACGAAGCCAGTTTGCGCGAAGCGCTGAAGCTCGAGCCGCAGAACGAACAAGTGGTGTTGGCGTTGGGTGTGTTGCTTGTGTCGAGCGACCGGGTAACGGATGCGCTCGAGATCTTGTTGCGCGTGCCGCAAACACCAAAGGTGGCGTATCTGGTGCAACAGGCCAAGGCGATGTTTGCGCCCGACGATAATTTCGCCACGCAACTCGACGCGCTCTTGCCGTTGGTGAAAGCCGACGAAGAGGCCCGCAAGCGCTTCTTGGAAATTCTGGAAACGATGGGTGCGGGCGACCCGCGCACCGCCACGTATCGCCGCCGGTTGACCGGTGCACTGTACGCCTAGCGCACCGCGGAGATATCCCGCCTTCTACGCCTAGCGCAACAACTTTTCCGCGTGCGCACATTCGCGCACACACCACGACGTGCAAGTTGTTCGTGAATGGTGGCGCTGGCTCGGTTGGCAGCGCGCACTCGGTATCGCCGTAGCAACCCCCGTGGTTGCGGCGGCGATGTGGTGGATGGTGCGCTTACCAGCGCCACCCATCGAACGGTCCATTCCCGTGGCGTCCAGCATCGCTGCCGATATCGCCGTCAACGGCAGCTCGCCAGGCTCCAATTCCACAGGCTTCAACTCCACAGCTAACGACAGCGGGCTTGCCCCGCTCGACACGTTGGCGCCCACACGTATCGCCGTGCATGTGGTGGGCGCCGTGCACCAACCAGGTGTGTATCACCTGCCGAGCACTGCCCGTGCCGACGATGCTGTGCGTGCCGCAGGTGGCGCAACGACGGGTGCTGATCTGCGTCGGGTCAACTTGGCCGCGATGCTGAGCGATGGTGCCCAATTGTGGATTCCACGCGTCGGCGAACGCGCACCAAACACGTCGCTGCCATCTGGCCCGCCGACGCAGGGTAATTCCACCGGCAACAGTGCTAGTTCGCCCGCTCCACCGCTGATGGTCGACCTCAACAACGCCACGGTTGCACAACTCGATCAGTTGCCTGGTGTCGGGCCGTCGACGGCTCGCGCAATCGTTGACCATCGTTCGCGCAACGGACCATTCGCCAAAGTGGACGACTTGCTTGCCGTGCGCGGTATCGGCCCGGCCAAACTTGCCGAGTTGCGGGCGTTCGTGCGGGTCTAGAGCACGCCGAGTGCAAACAACACGAAGCCGGCAAACCCGCCACCAGTCATCGCCAGCGCCAGTGGCCACATGACCGACCACCAATCCCGCCAATCTGCAACGGGTCGTTGCGTGGCGCGAAACGCCGCAAATTGACCCACCGCACACCACAGCAGCACACTCGTCGCCACGCCGATGGCGATGGTGGAGAGCCCAGCGGTAATCGGCACGCCGAAGGCCACCAACAGCGGGCACGCAGCAACGACAAGCGCAAACCCCACCACGCCGGTCAGGCGTCCGGGCAACAACATCAAGATGCCACCCACGCTGGCCACCGCGATGCTGGCGATTCCGGCGACGATGCCACCTTTGCGTCGCAACTCACCACGCAACGCAACGATTCCCTCTGGTACCGACACGTCGGCAATGTTATTCGCCGTCGCCTCGCACACGTGTCATCACAACACGCGCTCATCGTCTTGGCGGTCGCTTGCGTGCTGGCCGCGCGGGCTGGCAGCGAACTTGCGCTGCGAAACAGTGCGGTATCTCGTGTCGCTACCGGGCTC
>JBEDEI010000013.1:0-7719 GCA_041175765.1 Actinomycetota bacterium
CCGACCTCTTGCGCGAAATCAACGATCACAACAAGAGTGGAGCTGTCACTCGCTTGTGGTTTGCCGACAATGCCGTGCATTCGGCCATCGATCTGCTTGCCGACAACCTCTCGGTGTTTTCTCATCGGATTCGCCACCTCGTTGGGGAGGCTCAACGACTGTCGGGCATTCTGGAGCCCTTCGCAGCAGAGCCGGCGATTTCGCCGCCGCGTCGTAAGCGCCGACGCACCGTTCGTACCGATCGCACTAATCCCCAACCCCAAGTGTGGGATTGATCAACGAATCAACTACACGGCAAAGAGTGCTACGAGCACCGGTGTAATCAGCAAGCCCGGCAACAAGTTTGCCAAGCGAATCTTGGTGACCTGCAACAAATTCAGACCGATGCCGATAACGGCCAGACCGCCCGCAGCAAACAGCTCGGTACGCATACGGTCATCCAGCAATGCATCCAGACTGGTTCCCCCGATCGTCAAGCTCCCTTGCACCACCAGCACGGAGAGCGCACTGAATGCCACACCAATGCCGTAGGTCGCTGCAAACATGATGGAAACGAATCCGTCGAGCAAACCCTTGATGATGTACAACTGCGGCGTTGCGCCACTGGCATCTTCAATCGCCCCCAGCACCGTGAGTGGCCCGATGCAATACAGCGACGACGCAATCACAAAACCCTTCACGAACGACCGCTCGCTATTCGTCGGGAGTGCGGGGTCGTGTGGTGATGGAGCCGCACTCCGATCGAAGCGTTTCTGCAAACGTAGGCCAAGACGCTCAAGACGATCTTCCAGCCCTAGTGCCTCACCAATCAGTGCGCCAATTGCCATACCGATGAGGGGAAACACCATGTTGTGAGTGTCGATGGCGTCACTCATACCGATGGCAATACTCACCAAACCCATGACTTGCAGCAATGTGGTGCGCATTCGCTCGGGAATACGGTCGCCAATCAGCACACCAGCACCACTACCCACAATGACGAGCACCACATTGATGAGTGTTCCCAGCCCGCGCATCAGACGAACGCTACTTCAGCAACCGTGTTATCCAGGCAGCCACGATCTGCGCAACCTCAAGGTCCGCGTTACGTAAGTCATGGCGAGCGCCTTCAATGAACTGTGTCGTTGGTGGCACCGGCAGCGACGCAAGATGATGCTCGAGCTCATCTCTCGTCGCAAACTCATCCCGAGTACCACTCACGAACAGCGATGACATCCGCACATACGGCAGATGTGCCACTCGCAACTTGTGTGGTTGTTTGGGTGGATGCAACGGGTAGGCCACACATATCAGCCCAGCCACGGCGAGTGGTTCTTGTGCTGGCTGCACGCTTCGATCGTTGCCATCGAAACCAGCGACCGCAAGCGAACACATTCGTCCACCCATTGAACGACCACCGATCACTATTTCGTGCGGTGAACACGACCACTGTGCACATGCGGCAAGCACTGCGCTGCGTACCTCGGCAATCAATACGGGGGCCCGACTGGGCAGTCGCCCACCAGCAGCCCGATACGCAAAATCGACCCGTTGCACCGGCAGCGGTGCCAGCTCACCTTGCATCGACACCAGCGATGAGTGTTCGGCACTTGAGCCCGCACCTGGGAACAACACCACACCCCGAATCGCGCTCACAGCGAAACGGTCACCCAAGTGAGGTCAGCAGCACGCGTCGCGCTTCGCTCAGTTGTTCGATGCGTTGGCCTGCATTGTCCGCGCTGCCACCATGATCTGGGTGCACGTCGCGCAAACTCTCTCGATAACGACGCTGCACATCGCGCTTGCTTGGGCTCACCGTGCCGGCTGGGAAGCCGAGCAGTTCGAGTGCCCAAGCCCTCGGGTCGGTCATTGCCGTGATAGATGATGTTGCAGTACCGGCCAGATACGCCAGAAAATTCGCGTCCAGTGGCCCGCGCCAACGCATCGCTTTGTGCAGCACGGGCGTGAGGGCATGACGAGCCAACACATCCAACCGCTCGAGTGAATACACCGCACCGATTACTTGCTGAAGAGGACTGCCATTGGTTTCGAACTCGTAACTCAACTGTTCGCCATCACCCACGAGCCGATGCTTGCTGCGAGATAGACCTTGCCGATCGATTTGGTAACGATGGCGCAGTCGGGGTTGCACCACACGATCACCGCGGTCCACTTGCAGCACCAATCGGTGAATGTCGGGCACGAGTTCTTCGTCGACATCCGGCAAATGTGCCGCGACAATGCCACCCAACAACAGCCCGCCCAACCCCGGCGCCGGATCGACGGGCAACACCAAGTGTCCGAGCGACAAACGGCGTGTCGGCGAATGGGTACGCGAGTGGAAGATTTCTACTTCCGCAAGAAGTTGTGACGCGGCCTCAGTCACTCGTCAAACGCTACTGATGCCCCGACATCAACGGTCAAACTCATCGAGCAGATCTTCCACCGTGTCTGCATCATTGACGCTGACCAACAGCAGGTCGTCTTCCCAGCGGTGTCCGATGCCACGCTCGACGAGCACGGCGGCGAACTCCATGCGGTCCGTCGTCGTCCACTCGTCCAACTCGAACTCCTCGAGTTCGCCGAGCAGGATCGCTGGGGCCTCATCGTGGTCACGGTCATCAATTGCGTCCTCAAGTGCGTCCATGATGGCGTCGACTGCCGACTCACTCTCGGCCGGCACGAGCAATTCGTTGCCGTCCCAGTCGTGGCGAACATCTGCCTCTGCCAAAAGCTCCACGAGGTCCACTCGCTCTTCGAGCGACCAATCTGCAAGGTCGTAGCGAACCGTTGCAGCCTCCGGATTGCGAGGGTCCCACTCAGCCATACGCCGAACGCTAGTGCGTGTGCAATCGGCTAATTTGGGCTTCGTGGCGCTCACCAAGAAACCTGACCGCAACCTCGCCATGGAACTCGTGCGTGTCACAGAATCTGCAGCACTAGCCGCCTCACGCTGGGTGGGTCGTGGCGACAAGAATGCAGCAGACGGTGCCGCGGTCGACGCGATGCGTAACTTGCTGGAAACCGTGAACATGGATGGTGTCGTCGTCATCGGTGAAGGAGAAAAAGATCAGGCTCCGATGTTGTTCAACGGCGAACATGTTGGCAATGGCAGCAAACCCGTGACTGACGTGGCGGTCGACCCGATTGACGGCACCACACTTACATCACTCGGCCGTGGTAATGCACTCAGCGTGATCGCAGTGTCGGAGCGTGGCTCGATGTTCAACCCTGGTCCGTTCGTCTACATGAACAAGATCGCCGTCGGGCCCGACGCTCGGGGCGCTATCGATATCACCAAGTCGGTGCGTCACAATCTTGACTCCATCGCCCGCGCCAAGCACAAAACTTTGAATGAACTCACCATCGTGGTGCTCGACCGCCCACGCCACGACGACTTGGTGGGCGAGATTCGCGCCGCCGGCTGTCGCATCAAGATGATTACCGACGGCGATATCTTCGGTGCCATTGCTGCCGCATGGCCACAAACCGGCGTGGATGCGCTGATGGGCATCGGCGGTACACCCGAAGGCGTTACCTCGGCAGCAGCCATCAAGGCACTCGGTGGAGAAATCCAGGGATTGCTGTGGGCGCGCGGCGAAGAGGACCGCGCACTCGCAAAAGCAGCCGGAATCGACATGAACCGCGTGCTCACCACCGATGACCTGGTCAACTGCGAAGACGCATTCTTTGCCGCCACAGGCGTAACCGATGGCGACCTCCTGCGTGGTGTGCGTTACGACGCCTATGGGGCCACCTCCCAAAGCTTGGTCATGCGTGTACGCAGCGGCACGATTCGTCTCATCGACACTCGCCATCGCGCCGACCGAATCGGTCAGTATTCCTCCCTGGAATTCCGCTAACTACGGTGCGATAGCTGCCGCATCGCGCGCGGCAAGAATCGGTGCAAGCGAGGCGTTCAAGAACTCAGCGAGCTTGTCGGCGCCCGGCCCGATGAGATGCAGACGATCGGGGCGAAACCAGTTCTTTGCCTCCATGCTGAAGGCATTCCAGTCGGCCACGTGAAGATTGTCGATCTTTCTGTCGAGGCGGGTCAATTGTTCGTTCATCACTTCCGCCTTGCCGCGAACATGACGCACCTCTCGATAACTGACCCAGAGCACATCCACGCCCTGCGTACGGGCCTCGTCGGTTATCTGCATGACCGCCTCTTTGAAATCGGGGCCGATGCGATCGTTGTAGCCGCTGCCGATCACCACCACGTCGGTGAAGCGAGCCCGGTGTTTGCGCAGCTGGTCGAGGGTGCTCAGCTTGGCTGATGGCCGGCAGCCGGGCGACACGAGTCGTTGACAGGTTTGCGTGGCAAAGATCGTCGACTGTTGAACGTTCATCAGCCTGCGGGCGCTTTCAATATGGTGAAACGAATGAAACACCGAGTCGCCCAACACCAATACCCGGGCCTTCGGTTGCGCCACGGCATGGCGGGCAGACATAAGCACCGAAGTGAACATGAGAAGCCCAAGAATTAATGCAATGCGCTTCACAACAGACAGCGTATTGACCTAGCCTCGGAGCACATGGAACGTTTTTCTCGTCGCAACGCCGTGAGCATGCTTGCCACTGGGTTTGTCGCTTTTTTGTTTGCGCCAGCCGTTGCCGTTGGTGCAGCAGGCGCGCCCGAGATTCGCGCCGGTGATGTGTGCAAGAAACTTGGCCGACGCAAGACGGCGGGCGGCAAGACCTTTGAATGCGTCGATCAAAATGGCGCCCGCGTGTGGAAGCGAGTGAAAGCGACGCCACCTCAGCAAACGACGAGCGAAGTAAAGGTTTTTGAGTCTTCCAAACTCGCGCTCAACTCGAGCGAGACTGCAGTGGTCACGTCAGGAGGCCGCAACTACGCCATCGTGTTGACTCGCACAGCAAGCGGCGTCGTTGCGTTCAATCGCGCCTGCACACACGCTGGCGTATACGTCACTCCCGGTTCAGCAAATCAATTCGTCTGCTCCGCTCATGGCTCTGTCTTCAACGCCTCAACTGGTGCAGTGATTGAAGGCCCTGCAGTTGCGGCACTCACTCGCTACAGCGTGAGCGAACGCAGCGGTGCCATCTACATAACGTTGTAGATTCAAGCGTTGCGTACTAACGCAAACGTGTTGCAAGACCCGAGATTCGTCGAGCTGGCTGATACCCCGCGTCACTGACGCTTAGCGGAGCGTTCCCCGCAATTCCATAATGAGGTCACCCTCATTGAAGATGTCGTTGTAAGCGCCTGTGGTCACACACGCAGCGACCTTGCCACGCATCTCTCGCAATGTTGTCTCGAAGGTGCGATTGTGTGAGTCGCGCCAATTGACATAGTTCTCGACGAAGTTACCGAAGTAGGCCTTGCCATTCGGGTAGATGTCGGCTCCGCGCTGGTAGTTGCAATTCGCATCCATGTTGCGATCAAAACCACCCCGAGTCGCATTGCCAGAGTGATACGCGGCAACCCAAAACGTGAGGATTCGCCGCTTCACGAGTTCAGACTTCGGCACCAAACGAATCAACACCAAGTAACTGCCTGGGGTGACGGCGACGGGAGTGTCAAAGGTGAACTCAAACGGTGCTTGGGCAACCATGGTCTTGACCGACGACTGGCGATACAAAAGATCCAGGTCGCGATTGAGATCAATGTCATTGAGCAGTGGGGCACTCGACTTGCTACGCCACACCGAAACCTGTAATTCAAGCTCGACCTCAGCGACGTAGTCATACGTTTCCATCAAGTGATTGGCTGGCTCGGGTGTCGCGCGGTAGGTGTCGATATCAGAGACAGTGGTGAATGCAGCGACCGTGAACACCACCGACTCAATGTTCATGGCTTTGTCAATGACGAATGATTGACCGATTTGAGCCCGCGAAAAGTGGCCGTATTGATATCCCAGTGTGTTCGTGTCAGGCAGCCAACCAGCCTGAAAACTGTAATTCGACAAAGTTTTTACCAAGCTGCTGCGATTCGAAAGCGGAATCGTGGTTCCGGTGGTAGCGAACTCAGTACACAGGTTCATGTTTCGAAAGATCTCAATCTTGTCCGATGCAAAACTCCCCCACGTCACCATGACGGCTACAAGGTTGATTGTGCTCTCGCCATACGGCAACGTCGCTGGATCTGGCATCTTGTAGGTGCGAAGACGGTCGCTCACAGAGTGCGGTGCAATGGCGAGCACCTGACCAGTTCGAGGATTCTCAGAGCCCCGAATACGTGTCAACGACACCGTCGGTTCACCGCGATTACCGATCGCAAAATAGCCACTGAGTTCGAGGTCATCACCACTACGAACACATCGCTTGTTGCCCTTGACTTGGATGTTCGCGAGGCTGTCTGAATTTGGTCGCACGGTGGTCGTCGTACTTGATGTGGTCGTGGTAGTCGTGGTAGTCGTGGTAGTCGTGGTTGCGCCTCGGCGCCAGACTCGCTTCTTGCCTGCCGCCGTGCAGGTGTACGAGACCTTCTTCACCACACGAACGACACCGGCTGCCGAGCATCGTGTGCCAGCAATGTCCGGGGCCGCCGCGCTCATCTTCTCGAGAGGGATAAGTGAGCCGATGAGCACGACGACCCCAAGAACGATGCGTCTTACCACACGCCATCTAACGCTCGACGGCCCCACTGGTGACATCATGATCGACCCCCTATTCTTGGGGCATTGATGACGAGCCCTTCCGACTCACCATAGGACCTAGCCACCCAAATCACACCAATAAGGATCACCATCACCGAGTAGGTGAGGTGCGAAGCCGCAGCTCGAGGCGGTGCGACGATGTGGAACAAGCGTCAGGCACACCGAAACCGTCGGGCATCAAGCGTTGCGTACTAACGCAAGCGTGTTGCGAGACCCGAGATTCGCCGAGCCAATCCGCGCGGGGTGAACGTCGACACCGTAGCCAAGGATTTATTGACCAGTCCAGGTATGCAGATTGCCTTGCCATCAGCAACTGCACGTAAACCATCACGAGCCACGTCTTCGGCAGACATCCACGCGAACTCCGGAAACTTCGATTCCAGACCTGAGGTATTGGAAATGCTTTGGAACTCGGTGTGCGTGAGCCCCGGACACAGAGCGGTCACACGAATACCCGAACCGCGCAACTCTTCGTGCATGGCTTCGCTCAAACTGGTGACGAACGCCTTCGTCGCTGCGTACACCGCCAAGCCGGGGCCTGGTTGAAACGACGCGATGCTAGAGACATTCAACAAAAATCCGCGGCCACGTGGCTGCATCTGTCGCACTGCTTCGTGGGCGATGCGTGTCAATGCGTTCACATTCAGCGAAATTTCATTGCTCAGGCGTTGCGGGTCTGCATCTGAAAAAGACCCGGAAGTGCCGAAGCCTGCATTGTTCACGACGAGATCAATAGGTGTCCGCACGGTGTCGGCCAAACGCTGCAGCACGGCATTGAGCCCCGAGTCGGTCGTGAGATCTGCGGCAATGACCTCCACGTTGGGATACTTGGCGGCAATTGTGTCGAGGCGGTCCTTGCGGCGTGCCACGAGCACCATGCCAACGCCCGCTTTGCCCAGTTTGTGGGCGATGGCTTCACCGATTCCGCTTGAAGCGCCGGTCACCAGCGCGTGCTGAAAAGGTGCCTTGGTCAAACTATTTAGCCGTTACCGAGCCCACCGGTGGCCGAGAGTCGCGCATGTGCTCGACGAAGGTCGGCTTCAACGGTTGCATTGTGTTCGCCGCGCATGGCGGTTTCCGCACGCTCCTTGGCGCTACGTGCCCGTGCAACGTCGAT
>JBEDEI010000014.1:0-2760 GCA_041175765.1 Actinomycetota bacterium
ACCCCGTGACGAACGCAGGTATCGCCGAGCGCGATGCAGCAAAGCCGAACATTGCCACAGCGTTGGCGGCAAAACCCCAGCGAATCATCACGCGCGGATCGCGACCAACAAAGAGTGTGCCAAGTGCCAGACCACCGAGTGCCGCACCAAGCGCCCAGGTGGCGTACAGCCATTTGTACATGGCGGTTTCTCCGTCGATGCCGAAATTCAACTCAGCCACAGCGGGGAAGAGCCCGATGTACGGCAGTGAGATGAGCGAATACAGCGCAAGTGACAGCACCAGTCGGCGCACGACAGGCCGGTCGCGCGCCACACGAAAGGCAAAGGTGAAGCGCTGCCAGCCACGCGTGGTGTCGCGTGCGTGATGCGGCACCTGTATGCGAGTGAGCGCCCACACCACTAGCAGGTACGTGACTGCATTGAAAGCAAAGAAGTGCCAAGCCTGCGCCCCAAGTGGTGCGAACACCGCAACCAGAATCGGCCCTACGACGCGTGAGCCGTTGATGAGCGTGGAGTTCAACGACATTGCCCCCGGTAAATCTGCAGGTGGCACGAGCGATGGCAATAGTGCCGACCATGCCGGCATGTTCATGGCCCCGCCGATGCCCACGCCAAGTTGGGCGATGAAGATGGCCCAGATGGGTGCGTCGGCGCGCGCAAGTACGGCGAGCACCACGGAGAAACTCAGCATCACCATCTGCATGGATGCCAACCATTTGCGGCGATCCACCGTGTCGGCAATGACGCCAGCCGGGACTGCCAGCAACAACAACGGCCCCATCTGCGCCAAGATCAGCAACGCAACGATCGATGCTTTGCCGGTGCGTTCATAGATATAGATGGGCAAGACCACGTTTTGGATCCACGAGCCGATGTTCGACCCGAATGATGCAATGAATATGCGGCGAAAACTGGCATGGGAAAGTGCCGAGCGGGCACTGCCAGGTCGCAGCACGGGAAGTTCGCCCGTTTCGGTGGCGAGAGGTGAACTATCAGTCATGGGCGAGCCGCAGCGTTCTACGCTAGGTCACGCATGGCTCAGCCAACGACGCGCACCAACGCGACATCAGACACGCATGATGCCAAGTCGCTCACTGATGCATCTGCTGCTTGCAACACACGCTTTGCCATTTTTGCGGAGTGTCCGCATTGTGGGCATTCGTTGCACGCCGAACACGCGCACTACAAATGTGCCGGTTGTGGCTGGCGCGATAGTTGCTGCGACTAGTTGCTGCGACGAGCAGTCGGTACGAATAGCCGTTACGCCAGCAAGTCGGCGTACATCTGCAAAAACGCCGCAGGCCCACCAACGAGGAATGTGGTGACCGCAGTTTCTTTCCACTTCGGCAACTCACCCTTGATTTTGTCGAGCGGCCCCACCAGCGCCACGTCTTCCACCATCTCCAGCGGGATGAGCGCGGCGGCTTCTTTCTTCTTGCCTTGCAAGTACAACTCCTGCACTTGGTTGGCGATGTGTTCCCAGCCCATGCGCGCAAACACTTCGAAGTGGAAGTTGGCACCTTTGGCACCCATGCCACCGGCATACAGCGCCACGAATGGACGAATCATGTCGGCACACTTCTCCACATCGTCACCAGGCACCACAAAGAGCGATGACACCACTTCGAACGTGTCGCGCTTGGCCGGGTTGCCCGACTTGGCGAAACCTTCATCGAGGCAGCGGCGGTAATGCGCGTCGTCTTTGGGTGAGTAAAACAACGGCAACCATCCGTCGCAGATCTCTGCACTGAGCGCCACGTTCTTCGGGCCTTCGGCAGCCAAATAAATAGGTATCTCTTTGCGAAACGGGTGGATGGTGCTCTTCAACGGCTTACCGAGCCCGGCACCACCGCGCAGTGGTAGATCGTAGAACTCGCCGTGGTGGTCGAGCGGTGCTTCGCGGCGCACGATGTTGCGCACGATGTCGACGTATTCACGCGTGCGCGCAAGCGGCTTGGGGTAGGGCTGGCCGTACCAACCTTCCACTACTTGGGGGCCCGATGCGCCGAGACCCAGAATCATGCGACCGGCACTGAGATGATCGAGCGTCATCGCCGACATTGCCGTTGCGGCTGGTGTGCGTGCACTCATCTGTGCAATGCCCGTACCGAGTTTGATTTGCGAAGTTTGTGAACCCCACCAGGCGAGTGGTGTGAATGCATCGCTGCCATACGCCTCGGCAGTCCACAATGAATGGAAGCCGAGTTTGTCGGCTTCTTTCACTGCTTCAACGACACCCGATGGTGGACCAGAACCCCAGTACCCGGTGTTGTATCCGAGTTTTTTTGCGTGTGCAGCCATGCGTTCAGTTTGTCAGCGCTGTGTGAGGCTCGACGAATTGGTGGCCGAGCGCATCGGCACTCGGCTTGTTCGTGAGCATGCCGGCCACGGTGTTGACGCCGAGTGCGATGGCGCGGCTGCTCTGGGCGGCGCTTCGTGCGCCGTGAATCGCCAACTGCAATTGATAGGGCAGCGTGGCATTGGTGAGTGCGTACGTGCTGGTGTGCGGCACGGCACCTGGCATGTTGCCCACCGCGTAGTGCACCACGCCGTGCAACTCGTACACCGGGTCGGTGTGCGTGGTTTCGCGCATTGTTTCCACACAGCCACCTTGGTCGATGGCCACATCCACGATGACCGAGCCCTTCTTCATGGTCTTGACCATGTCTTGCGTCACCACCACTGGTGCGCGAGCACCCGCGATGAGCACGGCACCAATCACCAAGTCGGCCTCGAGCAAACTGCGCTCGATGGCTCCAC
>JBEDEI010000015.1:0-17012 GCA_041175765.1 Actinomycetota bacterium
CCCACGACTTCATAACGCTTCGTTCTCGCTATGCGAATCGCTAGCGAGTGTCCCTACCGACTCAGAGAGGCGGCAGAGCATCCCACTGTTCTTGGAGACTCTCAAGGATCTTGTTGACGTCCTTGGGGTTCTTGAACCAGCTCTGAATTGCAGGCCCCACTACCGGGCCGGCGAAGTCTGGGCGGGTATCACGGTCGAGGAACTGAGTGACGTACTTCGCCTCAGCCATGACCGCCAGTTGCTGGGTCTGGAACGCATCGTATGCCGATGTGTCCTGACCCTTGTTTGCTGATGTCATTGGCACTCCGGTGTCCAACATTGCCTGTACACCTTCCATGTCACCGGCAAAGGCGAGGAAGTCCTTGCCACCGTCATTGTTGGTGCCATTCTTCGCCGCACAGAAACCATCGATTGGTGCATCGATGGTGTCCCGCTTGTGCTCAGGATTGATTTCAGGGAACGGAATGATCCAGAGATCTTCGTAGTCGGCATCCGACTGTTCCTTGAAGTTTCCACCGAACCATGAACCCATCAACATTGCACCCGCCTTCTTTTGCAGAAGGAGTTGCATGGCGCCGTCCCACTCAAGGTCGAGCACGTTGTCGTTCATGTATGGGACCAACTGTTCCCAATACTCAAACACCTTCGCGGTGCGTGGGTCGGTCCACTTCTCGCGACCAGCCAAGAGATCCACGTGGTACTGGTAGCCGTTCACTCGGGCGTTGATGATGTCGAATGTGCCCATCGCTTCCCAGCCACCCTTGTCTCCAGCGGCAAAGCCAACGAGGCCCTTCTTCTTCATGCCGTCGAGCATCTTCAAGAAGTCATCCCAGTTGTAGACGCCGTCCGGATCAATGCCGAGATCGGCAAGCATCGACTTACGGAAATGCAAGCCCCACGGGTACCACGACTGTGGAATGAAGTACTGCTTGCCGTCGAGGCCTGTCGAGGCGATTTTGTACGACTCGGAATACTGATCACCAATCTTGTCCCACACATCACTGAGGTCAACGAGAAGACCCTGTTCTGCGAAGAATTGCATGCGATAACCCGCCATCCACTGGAAGGCATCATCCGGGGTGCCTTGCAGGTATTGCGAGAGATTGTTTTGGAAGGCATTTGACTCCGTCGCGTTGTATGTGACGGTGTTGCCAGTTTTTGCCTCGTACGCAGCGACGAGTGCCTTCAGTTGCTTGGTTGGTGATTCGTCGACGGTTCGCGCACCGAAAGTGAGCGGACCAACAACTTTGTCACCGCCGCCGCAGGCTGCGAACAATGCGCCTGCACCCGCCACGCCGGCTGCTCCGACGAGCAACTCGCGACGGTTCACGGTGAATCCGCGACCGGATTCAGGAACCTTGGAATTCTCTGCTGACATGTAATTGCCCCCTTGTACAGCGTGCTCGGCACGTTGTGTAGTTGTGATGTGCTTCAGTCTGTCCATTCCCCGTAGGCATTGTCAAGCCCAATCTGTGCGAACTTGTCTCTTTGCGTGAGATTGCGTGTTCTTTTCCTTCCGTGTTACTGCATTTGACACCCGAATCTGCCCAATAAATGGCTTCCACCACTATTCGCACAAAATCGCTGTGCGCTTTTGTGTGATTGGGGTCTGATGTGTCAGGCTGGCGGAATGCACCCATGCCCCTGGGCTCCACGACCGTCATGACCGACCTCGCTCGCCGTTCCACTGATACGAGCGGGGCCACGAGTCGTGCGCTGGCGTCGCAACGCCACGAAATCATCACCGCTCAACTTCGACTCCACGGCGCAGTGCGAGTGAGCGATCTTGCATCGTTGCTTGATGTATCGGAAATGACCGTTCGCCGCGATCTTGACGCGCTCTCTGAACTCGGCGTCCTCGACAAGGTGCACGGCGGTGCCACACTGCGCGATGAACGAAGCGCTTTTGAACCCGGATTCGATGCGAAATCCCGCCGCAACTTGGACGAAAAGATTGCGATTGGTCGAGCGGCTGCCGGAATCGTTCGCCCTGGCACATCCATCGGCCTCACTGCCGGCACGACCACGTATCACATGGCGATGTCACTACTTGATGTTGTCGATCTCACCATCGTGACCAACTGCATTCATGTGGCTGGATACCTCCATCAGTTTCCACGACAAGACCGAACGGTCCTCCTCGTCGGTGGAACGCGAACGCCGAGTGACGCACTGGTCGGTCCGACGGCCGTGCAGACATTGAGTCAACTTCAACTCGACTTGGTGTTCATGGGAGTGCACGGCATGTCGCCCAAGGGATTTACCACGCCCAACTTGGCGGAGGCTGAAACCAACCGAGCATTCGCCAACACGACGAGCGACGTCATCATTCTCGCCGACCACTCGAAGTGGAATCTCAACGGCTTGTGCACGATCATGCCGCTCGGTGCAGCTGCGCTCGTCATAACTGACGTCTCGCTACGCCGTGACGCTCGCGATGTGCTGACCCGTGAGTGTCGCAACGTGCAGGTGGTTGATCCCAACTCAATGGTCAACTCCGACCACACGGCTACCGTGACCAGTGGATCTGATCATCGTCCTAATCAACGAAATGAGGAATCATCATGGCAACAGTAAATATCGGTCAAGCCACCCGACACTTTCCGGGGATGAATCGCCCCGCAGTGAATGCCGTGGATCTGCTCGTGGAAGATGGGGAGTTTCTCGTACTTGTCGGGCCATCAGGCTGCGGCAAATCCACGCTCCTGCGAATGATCGCTGGGCTAGAAACGGTCGACTCGGGCACCATCGGTATCAGCGGCCGCGACGTGACAGACCTCGCACCGAAGGACCGCAACATTGCGATGGTGTTTCAGAGCTACGCCCTGTATCCACATATGACCGTTGCCGAGAACATCGGGTTCAACCTCAAAATCAACAACGTAGACAAAACCGAAATCAAACAGCGTGTTGAAGAAACTGCGCGAATGCTCGATCTCTCGGATTTGCTCGAACGAAAACCCGCCAAGCTCTCTGGCGGACAACGCCAGCGTGTGGCTATGGGGCGCGCCATCGTGCGCAAGCCCGAGGTGTTCTTGATGGATGAGCCGCTTTCGAATCTCGATGCCAAGCTCCGTGTGCAAACCCGCACACAAGTAGCCGAGTTGCAGCGTCAACTTGGTATCACAACGATCTATGTGACGCACGATCAAGTTGAAGCGATGACGATGGGGCACCGTATTGCCGTGCTGAAGGACGGCGTGCTGCAACAAGTTGCTGCACCACAGGAGTTGTTCTCCCGGCCGGTCAACATGTTTGTGGCGGGGTTCATCGGCTCCCCAGCCATGAACATGATCGCTGCACAATCAGCCAGTGGCGCCGTGTCATTCGCCGGTGCAAGTACCAGCGTCACGGCAGGAGCAAACACCCCCACTTCACCGAACGTGGTGATTGGTGTACGACCCGAAGGTCTGGACCTGACCGGCAACGATGGCGTACCTGCAGTCGTTGATTTCATTGAAGAACTTGGCAGCGACTCCTATGTGCACTGCACATTGGACACTCCCAGCAAGGATCGGGTGGTCGCACGTACGCCAGGTTTGTCTCGTCTGAGTCATCAATCCCGAATTTCACTGCGAGCCAAGCCCGATGCGCTCCATGTCTTTGATGCCGAAACAGGATTGCGGGTGTCTGCGTAGTGAGTGATGAAGTACGTGTCGATCCATGGTTGGGCACCTTGGTGCATGTTGTGGCTTCGCGTCAAAACCGACCGAACCTCCCCACACAACAATGCCCATTTTGCGTGGGTGGTCTCGAGGCTGAGTCACCGTACACGGTGAAAGTGATACCAAATCGATGGGCGCCGATGCCCGATAATCGATGCGAAGTCGTGTTGTACACCAGCGATCACGATGCACGACTCAGCACACTTTCTGCGAACAATGTGACGACGTTGATTGACACATGGGCAGAACGGGTCAGCTCACTGGGTGCCCGCAGCGACGTGAGCTACGTGCTCATCTTTGAAAACTCTGGTCGTGAAGTTGGGGCCACCATCGACCATCCGCATGGTCAGATTTACGCGTTCGACCACGTGCCCGATCGACCACGGCGGCGACTTGCCGCGGGATGGAAACCCGACCCCACCACCGAGCGGCTCGTTATGGAACACGACGGTTGGGCAGCGACGGTTCCTGCCACATCGCCGTATCCACTAGCCGTCGAAATAGCCCCGAGTGAGCGCATCCCGGACTTGCCGTCGATGAATGCTGGGCAACGAAAAGCCTTCGGGGAAATCCTGCAAGAAGTACTACGACGCATCGAACGTCTCAACGATGGGCCGACGCCCACGATGATGTGGTTCAATCAGCGACCGTCGGTGACTACCGAGCAGTCGCACGAAATTGAAGGATGTACCGATGCCTGGTTCAACGTGGAGATTGTTTCGCCGTGGCGTGCACCACGGGTAATGCGTTACATTGCGGCTGCAGAAGTTGCAACGAACGAGTACTTCATTCCGGTTGTGCCGGAAGATCTTGCGGCACGTTTGCGGGCTCTTTCGTAACTGATTCGGCACGAGATGCTGCCCGTCGTTGGTCAACGATGAGCACGAGCACCGATATCGCAAATACGACAAGCGAAGTCCACTGATTGAGGCGTAGGCCGCCAGCAGATTTGGCAGGGTCGATGCGCAAACCCTCCACAAAGAAACGCAACAACGTGTACCCAGCGGTGTAGAACAAAAACAGGCGTCCTGCCCGCAAGTTGCCGCGGCGTTCAATCTGCAGCAGTAGCGCCATGAGCACCAAACATCCCAATGACTCGTACAAGAACGTGGGGTGAAACAGAGTGCCTGATGCATAACCGCGCGGCAGATGTTTGTCATCGATTTCGAGGCCCCACGGCAAGGTGGTCGGGCGACCAAACAATTCTTGATTGAACCAGTTACCGAATCTGCCAATTGCCTGCGCCAGCGGAAGTGCAGGCGCAACAGCAGTAAGTGTGTGGGCCACACCGAGTCCACGGCGCTTGGCAACCCAAACACCCACTACGACACCAACCGCGATACCGCCCCAAATTCCGAGGCCACCTTTCCATATCTTTACGACGTCGATGAGTCGTCCGTCAAAACGTTCCCAATCGGTGACCACGTGGTACAGCCGCGCTCCAACAACACCGGCGGGCACGGCAATCATGGCAATGGAACTTGCATCATCGCGCGTCCCCCAGCCGTTGCGTTCGAGTCGTCGACCCATCAACCATGTTGCGGCAATTGCACCGAGTGCAATCATGAGCCCGTACGCATTCAATCGAAGTGGACCGAGTTCTAGAGCCCCACTCGACGGACTGGGAAGCGAAGCAAGCCAGTTCATGATTCCCACGCTAGGTTCACGAAGCGTGCCAACCCCATCATCCAGATTCGAATGGTCGGCACTCACCGGGGTGACGGCGATTATCGCATTGCTCCCTGCTTGGTTGGTGACCGCAACGGTATTGTGGCTGCCTTTTTGGTGGTGGGGTCAGGTGGAATACCGACTGTTCGTCGGTGCACTCTTCGCCCTATTCATCTTGTTGTTTTCGCGACCGGTGCAACGTTTCGTGCTGATGCGCCTACTCGGAGCCCGTCAGCCAACATCACGCGAGCAAGCAATTCTTCAAGACTCGTGGCAGCCAATCATTCGTCGCAATGATCTTGCACGGCGACGATTCGTACTTGCCATCGTCGACACAGAATCACTCAATGCATTTGCATGTGGCGGACATCTCGTCATCGTCTCATCGCTTGCCGTCGAGCAGCTGGACGAGCAACAACTTTCTGGAGTGCTTGCACACGAACTGAGCCACCACCTTGGCCTTCATACCGTTTCACTCACCATCACCCAGTGGATGATTCTGCCGATCACCGTATTGTCGCGAATAGGTATGCGACTGCAAGCGCTGGCTGAGTCGGCCACCATCGCATTCGCCCGACGTATTCCCCTGTTGCATGCCCTCGGTTTGTTCGTTGCTGCATTCCTCCATGTGGCGTCATGGTTGCTCATGTTGAATGTCTCGTTGGCGACATCCCTGGGAAATGCCGCAAGTCGCGCCACCGAGTTCCATGCCGACCGGCGCGCTGCACAACTCGGCTTCGGCACACACCTCTTGGCAGCGATGCGCAAGTGGGAAGCCATGAGCCCGCGTATTGATCGCGGCAATGTGTGGGAACGCGTCGTCGCAGCCCATCCACCGATGCGAGTGCGCATCAACAAACTTGCCCTTTATCTTCGCAGATACGGTCAGGGATGATGTCATCATTCAGGCTGCGTAGTGCGCCCTACGGCCTTGCGCTTTTTGGTGGAGTGCTCGTCGCCGTCGGCATTCCACCGCTCGGATGGTGGCCACTCAGCATCGCTGGTGTTGCCTGCTACTTCGTTGCTGCTGAATGCAGCCCATCGCGTTTTCGCACACAGTTCGCGCTTGGCGCACTGTTTGGTTGGGGATGGTTAGCGCCTGCCATGGGATGGATGTGGCATCTCGTACCAGGTGGATTTGTGATTGCCCCACTGCTCTTTGCTGGTATGCATGGCCTCAGTGCTGCAGTTGCATCACGCTTGTTCGCCGCCAACAACTCGGTGGCGAATGAACGAAATCACGCAACTACTTCACGCATCCTCGTGCGTGCCGCTACGCACGGATTAGCCGAAGCACTGCGCTTCGTTGTGCCGTTCGGCGGAGTTCCCTTGGCTTCGATCGCGCTCGGTGTCGCCGATACACGCTTGGCGCACATCGCTCGCGTGGTGGGGCCGATAGGTGTCTCCGTGTGGTTGTTCGTACTTGCCGGTGTTCTGGCAGAAATATGGATACGTCGTCGCGAGTTTGGTTGGCATTCTCGCCGTGGTGCCATGATCGTGTTGATTCTGCTCATTGGCATGCAGATCTTCGGCCAGTTCGCACCGCGTGGTCGTGCAACCGGAGAGTCCTTACGCATTGCTGCAGTACAAGGTGGGGGTCCGCAAGGTGTGTTGGCAATCAATAGCAACCCGCGGGATGTGACCGACCGACATCTTGCTGCGACTGCATTGCTCAACAAAGATCAGGGCCTTGATTTGGTCGTATGGCCCGAGAACGCCATTGACGTTGACGACTTCACCACCAGCGCCGCTCGCTCGGTACTCACTCAAGAGGCGATACGTATCGATGCACCCATTGCAGTCGGTGTTACGGAGGATGCCGGCCGAGCGTTTACCAACGCACAAATTCTGCTGAGTACGAGCGGCGCTGAGGCCAGTCGATACGACAAAGTGCGACGGGTTCCCTACGGGGAATACATTCCGCTTCGTTCGCTGCTTGCGTCACTCGGTGCTCCAGTCGACCGAATTCCCCGCGACGCGGCTGCTGGTACCGAACGTGCCGTACTTACCATGCCACACAACGGCAAGAACGTACCGTTGGCTGTTGCCATCTCGTGGGAGGTGTTCTTCTCTGATCGCGTCAACGACGGAGTATCAATGGGCGGCCAACTCGTCATTAATCCGACGAATGGCTCGAGCTATACGGGGGAGATTCTGCAGCAGCAACAAGTGGCGACATCGCAGTTGCGTGCGCTTGAGTCTGGAAGATACCTCGTACAAGCAGCGACCACCGGTTACACGGTCTTCATCGACCACAATGGCCACGCACTTCAGCGCATACCGGTGGGCGAACAAGCCGTCATCTTCGCGGATGTACCTCTGCGTACTGGACGCACTCTGTTTTCGCACATAGGTACTTGGCCGGTAGTACTTGCACTCTTCGTGGTGATTGGCGTGCTGGTCCGGCGAGCACGTTCACCTCATTCACTCCGCTCTTCCCGAGTTGTGCCATGAGCAATCTCATTCACTTAGGTACCACGGCCTTTGGTTGCTCGGTGGATGTGCAGTGCGGTGCGCGCCTGTCATCGTTGCGAATCAATTCCGTGGAGCGATTGGTCGGCAACTCACGAGGTGCAGCGGCAACCGCATGGGGTGCCTACCCAATGGTGCCGTTTGCGGGGAGAGTCCGCGATGGTCGATTCACCCACAACCATCAACTCCATCAATTACAACGCAACGCGGAGCCGCACGCCATTCATGGAACGGTCTTTGATGTTGCCTGGATCACTACCGAGCAATCCCCGTCGCACGCAGTGTGCGTTGCATCACTCGGTCGACGCTGGCCGTTTCGTGGAGCGGTAGAGCACCGCATCGAAGTAGATGTACGCGAACGCAGCGTCACTTGCACGCTCACCGTCAGCACGACCGATGCATCGATGCCTGCACAAGTTGGATGGCATCCATGGTTCGTGCGTCCGGCAACACTGGACGTTGCCTTTGCGGCAATGTACATACGCGATGTGCACTACATCCCAGATGGCCAGCGGAGCGCCCCCACTGTTGGCCCGTGGGACGATTGTTTTGTCGAACCACACCGCACGCCGGCAGTGGTCTTTTCTGATGGAGTACGAATCGACATTGAGAGCGACTGTGACCACTGGGTGATTTACGACAAGCCAACTCATGCCCTGTGTGTGGAACCGCAGTCGGGCCCACCTGATGGATTTTCTCTCGCTCCACATGTGATAACGCCAAACACTCCATTACGACGCACGATGAAATTGATCGCCCGATAACTTCCCAGCGATAGCGTCATGTTGCATGTCGGCAAGCGATGTGCAACGCGAACTTGACCGTTTGCGTGAAGGTCCACTGCGCCTGGCCTATCTCACCTATCGGGGTAAACCGCATGTCGGCGGCCAGGGTGTCTACACACGTCATCTCACCAAAGCACTGGCAGATTTGGGCCATCACGTCGAGGTGTACGGCGGTCAGCCGTATCCGATATTGGACTCGCGTATCGCGTTGCACAAGTTGCCGAGCCTCGACATCTTCAACGACCAGTACCCCGGTCGCTTTCCGGCATATTGGGAGCTCAATAACTGGCCGAACGCCCTCGAAGCGCTCTACTTCCTCAAAGGTACGTTCGGCGAACCGTTGACCTTCAGCCTGCGCGCATATCGCGCACTGCGCGAGCGAACTGCTGACTTCGACCTTGTGCACGACAACCAATGTCTCGGCAAACACATCTTGGCAATCGAAAAGATGATTCCCACCATTGTTACTTTGCACCACCCCATCACCAAAGATCGCAAACTAGAAATGGAACACACCAAAACGCGTTGGAAGCGATTCGGCATCTCCCGCTGGTACTCGTTCGTGAAGATGCAAGGAAAAGTTGCAAGTCGCCTCCCCCGCATCGTGGTGGTGAGCGAAAACTCGATCACTGACATCCATACCGACATGAAAGTGTCGCTCGACCGCATGCGCTTGGTGCCCGTTGGCGTTGATCCTGATTTGTTCACACCCATGCCCGCCGTACGCCGTAAACCGAATCAACTCATCACGACGGCATCTGCAGACGTGGCCTTGAAGGGCTTGTCGTACCTTTTGGAAGCCGTAGCCAAACTGCGCACCGAGCGCGAGATTCATCTCACCATCATCGGCAAGCCGCGCGCCGGCGCGAGCGCTGATCTCATCGAGTCACTTGGTTTGCATGACTGCATCACGTACGTGTCGGGCGTCAGCGACGAACGCATCGTGGAGCTGTATGCCGAGAGCACATTGGCGGTGGTGCCGAGCTTGTACGAAGGGTTCAGTCTTCCTTCGATCGAAGCCATGAGCACCGGCATCTGTCTGGTAGCCACCACCGGTGGTGCTCTCCCGGAGGTCACTGGTCGTGATGGCGACACCGTCTTGTCCTGCCCGCCCGGTGATGCCGAGGCGCTGGCAGCCGCCCTGCGACGCGGCTTGGATGACCAATTATTGCGGGAACGAATCGGTGCGGCAGGTCGCCAACGTGTTGTTGAGCGTTGGTCATGGCGACACTGCGCATCACTCACCGTCGACCAGTACCGCGAGGTGCTGATGATGCCCCACAACGTACAAAAACTGCGTCAACGCCTGGAGCGAAACCCCCGATAAGCGGGGCCATTTATGCTCACCATTCGCTTCGACCGACTCCCGATAACGGCCGACACGCTTTTTCTCGATGCAGGTGCCGGGTTCGGTCGTCATGCCTATGAGGCTGCACGTCGTGGTGCCACCGTCGTGGCACTCGACTACGGCCACGACGAAGTCACCTCCACGCGAAATACTTTTGCCGCGATGGCGATGGCTTCGGAGATCGACGCATCGCGATTTGGTGGCGCGATCCGCGGCGATGCAACACGACTGCCGTTTGCGGATGCTTCATTCGACTGCGTCGTTACGAGTGAGGTGCTCGAGCACATTCACGACGATGACGCAGCACTTCGCGAACTCGTACGCGTGCTCAAACCAGGTGGCACGTTTGCCGCCACCGTTCCTTCGTACTTCCCCGAAAAAATCAACTGGATGCTCTCCGATGAGTACCACGCACCGTTCGTACCCGGTGGACACGTTCGCATCTATACGACATCAGATCTGAAGGACAAGATTCGTCGCTGTGGTGTGGATATTACGAGCGAGCATCGCGCCCACGGCTTACATTCCCCCTATTGGTGGTTGCGTTGTGCGGTCGGCCCGACTCGTGACGAACAGCCGCTTGTTGCTGCATACAAACGACTGCTCGAGTGGGACATCACGAAAGCTCCATTCGTCACTCGTGCGCTGGATAACGCCTTGAGCCCAGTAATCGGCAAGTCATACGTCGTGTATGCGAACAAGCCGCTTGGCGCACGTCAGCGCTTCCCAATGCCACCGTCGTCCGCGACGAGCACACGGCGTGTGAATCAGAGTTTGCCGACGCCCGACCAGTTGCGCACCACCGCCCAATGGTTGGCGTCGCTGCAACATTCCAACGGCATGATTCCCTGGTTCGTTGGTGGCCATTGTGATCCATGGAACCACGTCGAAACTGCGATGGCACTTGATGTGATGGGCATGCACAACGAGGCACGTCGTGCGTACGAGTGGCTGGCCTCGATACAACGTCACGATGGTTCGTGGCACAACTATTACGACAGCAACGGGGATGTGAAGGAAGCAAAACTCGACTCCAATGTTTGCGCCTATGTTGCTGCAGGAATCTGGCACCACTGGCAATGCTCGGATGATCTTTCCACAGTCGAACGATTTTGGCCGATGGTCGAACGGGCGATGACATTCGTACTCAACATGCGTCGCAAAGACGGAACCATCCTGTGGGCAAAAGAAGTTGATGCAGAACCGTGGTCGTATGCGTTGCTCACCGGTTCCTCCTCCATCCGCCACTCATTGCATTGCGCTGCAAATCTTGCAGCGTTACTTGGTGAACCACGCCCCCTGTGGCGGGCTGCAGCCGACTCCATTGATGCAGTTATCAGACACTCGCCGACATCATTTGAACCCAAAGAACGCTGGGCCATGGATTGGTACTACCCGGTGTTGGCTGGCGCCCTCACCGATGATGCGGCAAAGGTGCGACTCAACGACTTGTGGGACACGTTCTATTTGCCCGACCGGGGAATTCGCTGTGTCAGCGACGAACCCTGGGTCACGGCGTCCGAGACCGCGGAGTGCGCAATTGCTTACAGCGCTATCGGCGACCTGCAAACGGCAAACGATTTGTTACGACTCACTTCCCTGCACCGCACAGGTAACGGCGCTTACTTGACGGGAATCGTATATCCGCAGCGCATCGCATTCCCCGCCGACGAAGTCAGTGCGTACACCGGTGCTGCGGTCATTCTGGCTGCTGATGCCCAGATGGCAATCTCGCCAGCACACAACCTGTTCACCCATCACTAGGGCACCAATCGCGTTACTCGATGCGCAGCAATACGCGCAGTGAACCTGTGCGTGAAGTTTCTACGAACCTTTTCGACTGGATCGCCGGCTGATAAATCTCTTCGTACGGAGCCTGACCACCATCCGCAGCAAGTTCAAAGACGTCATGAATCGCCAACGTACCTCCCAGCGCTACGTGGTGTGCCCAGGCCAGATAGTCACCACGGGCCACGTCTCGAGCGTGTCCACCGTCGATAAAACACAGAGCAAGTGGTTGCAGCCATGCGGCACCAATTTGATGCGAGTCACCGACACGCTCATGTACTACTTCTGACAAACGCGCGCGTTGCATCGTTGCCCGAAACAGGGGCAAGGTATCAATACGGCCTTCAGCGTTCACCACTTCCGGGTCGTGCCACTCCCAACCAATCTGATTTTCCTCCGAACCACCGTGATGGTCCACTGCATACAAGACCGTGTTGAAGTTGCGGGCGACTGCACCCAACCACACGGTTGACCGGCCGCAGTATGAGCCAACTTCCACGATGGGAAGCCCTGGCAGTGCGGCACACGCTTGCGATGCGGCGACAAACAATGCATCACCCTCACCTTCGGGCATAAAGCCTTTGGTACTGAGTGCAATCGTGCGCAGGGCTTCCTCGAGCATCGCCACGAGAGCGAACGCTACCGAGTGCGGTCTGCCAACATGGAGGGGTGACTTCAGCACAACAACCACTTACGGATCTCATTGCACTCTTGGATGTTGAACAGATCGAAGTCAATATCTTTCGTGGTCGCAGCCCGGACGAAAATCGCCAACGTGTCTTCGGTGGACAAGTTGCTGGACAAGCACTCGTCTCCGCAGCGCGAACAATCGACCATGCCGGTCGTGAAGTGCACTCACTACACGCATACTTTTTGCGACCAGGTGACCCCAACGTGCCGATTCTCTACGAGGTCGACCGACTACGTGATGGTACGAGCTTTTCCACACGACGAGTAGTGGCGATACAACACGGCAAGGTCATCTTCAACTTGCAAGCGAGTTTCCACGCCGCCGAACCTGGTCTGGACTACCAGTTGAAGATGCCGAGCGGAGTTCCACATCCCGACACGCTGCCCGATTTCAAGACCCGTATGGAGCCGTACAAAGAGCAACTTGGCGAATGGTACGAGCGACCCCGACCCATCGACATTCGTTATGTCGACACCGACCCACTTTCGCGTGAGGGCAACCCACGATCGGGTCAGCGAGTGTGGATGCGCGCCGACGGAAAGCTCCCTAGTGACAACGTTTTGCATACCTGCATCGTGACCTATGCCAGTGACATGACGCTGCTCGACACCGCCCTCTTGCCGCATGGTGTCGGATGGACGGACGGAAAAGTACAAATGGCAAGCCTGGATCATGCGATGTGGTTTCATCGTTCGTTCCGCGCTGATGATTGGATGCTCTACGACCAGACATCACTCTCCACATCGAGCGCGCGCGGATTGGCCGGTGGATCGATATTTTCCAGCGACGGACAACTCGTGGTGTCCGTGGTGCAAGAAGGACTCATACGCTTAGTCACCAAGCGGTAGGTCACATGTTGTCTTTGGAAAATGTTCTGTTCATCCTCGGCGGATTCATCGGCATGGAAGTAGTCACCTATCTCGTGCATCGATTCGTGATGCACGGATTCCTTCGATCGCTCCACGTGAGCCACCATCGCAATGCCGCTGCCGCATATGCGAGCAAGGCCCCCGAACCCAACGACGTGTTTCCACTCGCATTCTCCGTTGTCGTTGTCGTCGGACTATGGGTCGGCTTCAACGTGACGGGTGCGGCGTGGTTGCTGCCAGTGCTCGTCGGCGTAAGCGTTTATGGTGCGGTTTACACGATCATTCACGACGGAGTCATCCATGGCCGAATCCGCTGGATGAAAAACATCAATACGACGTGGTCAATACGTCTCACGGTCGCGCATCGCGAGCACCATCGTGCGAATAGTGAGCCCTACGGAATGTTGTTTCCCACACTCACCATGCAGCGTCCAATCTCCGATCAGATTCTGCGTAGCGGATCCACCCCGTCCCAGGTACCCGTCGACCAATAGGGCGTAAACCGGGCGAACATTTCTTCGCCGTACCACTGCTCTTGGCGAGTACGTGCGACCACTCCTTCATGTTGCGGTGCTCGATGGGCAAAGGCCGACATTGCTGCAGCATCGCGCCACAAGCTGAAGGTTCCGAGTCGCAGAATTGGTGCCTCACCGATACCCACCACGGCAAGCAGTCCCTCGCTTTGCTGCAATTCGCGATCCACCACATGGGCCGCCGCACTGAACGTTCGCCATGCGCGTAGACGCACATTGGCGCGCGTAATCATCGCAATCGGCTGAGTGCTCGTGCCCTGCGCGTTGTGTGGTGAAGGCGTTGCTTCGCTGGTCATGACTCGTGGAATCTCACGACCTTTCCAGGCACCATGACCACCTGCACCTCGCAGTTTTACGTGCCAGGACTCTGCGATACCTCGACGCTGCATGACATCTGCAACATGTACATCGGCAGATGCTTCGTCATCGAACAAGCAAAACAATGCGGTACGGTCCAGCTGAGTGCTTGGCGCGGTGCTGGAACCCTTCGCTGTGCCGAGCACCCGCAACAACTGCAGACCCTCTGCATTTCGATAACGCAGTCGGTCAAATGCCAATGCCTGAACCATTCCCACTGCGTTGTTCCAGCGCATGAGATGAAACGTCGCAGTCATTGCCATGGCTGCTTTACAGTGTGTCTGGATGTTTGCATCATTGCTCGCCGTCGTTGCCAGTTATCTCCTGGGGTCGCTCCCCATTGCCGATGTGGTTACTCGGCGAGCGGGTGGCCCCAACTTGCGCGAAGTTGGCGACAAGAACCCGGGCTTTTGGAACGCCACGAGCGTTCTGGAACGGCGTGACGCTCTCACCATTTTCGTCGGGGATCTCCTGAAGGGCGTGTTGTCGGTGGTGCTGGCACAAGCTGTTTCGACGGACTGGCGTTTGTGGTTTTTGTGTGCGGGAGCGGCGATGGTGGGCCACGCATGGCCCGTTTTTGCCAAGTTCCAAGGTGGTCGCAGTGTGCTCGCGTGGGCTGGGGCGGCCATCGTGTTGAGCCCGCTGCCTGCTGCATTTTGTGTGCTACTCATCGTGTTGTTTTGGGCTGCAACCCGCGACTTCAGCCACGGTGTTCGTATCGGTGTGGTGCTCTACCCGATTGCCCAGTGGTACGCCGACGGAATCTGGTACGCCGCCGCAACCGGTGTGTTGATGTCGCTGATCGGCCTACGTTTTGCGATGGCAATTGGCATCGAATCAATACTTGCGGCCACGCCACTCGCGCGATGGCGACAGAATGCCCCACGCAACGACGACCCAAGCGAGTAGATCTGCAACTGGCGACAACCAGTAGCCGACTCCTGGTCGCTCATAGGCGCGACGTGCGCCAACCAACGTGCCGAGACGAATCACCAACAACAGTGCCGTAAGTGGTGTTGCACCCCCTGCCAGTAACAGCCAAATGGGCGCTGCCAGCGTAAGCAACGTCACCAATGCATCGCTGATTTGGCGCGAAACACGATCCACGCCACTCAACGAAAGTGACCTACCCCATCCTCGCCACGTGTCGACGAATCCAGCGAACATGTGCACAGTCAATAGCGACGTGCCATCGAACATTTGTACTTGGCGGCCTTGCTTCACCAGCCAGCGCACGAGCGCCACATCTTCAATGATGGCGTTGCGCACCTGATGACACCACTTGCCATTGATTGCATCCACTCGACGGAACACCATGCACTGGCCGTTGGCTACGGCGTCTCGCGAGGCGCGACCTGCACCTGCGCCGTGTCGGTAGACCAGCGACGTGAGCATTGCTGCATGCAACCACTGGCCGGGCTGTGACGATGTTCGAAAGTTCGGCGCGACCGTTGCCAACACGGCATCACTCGCCATGAGAGCCTGTGCGGCTGCGATGGGAAGATCCACCGATGGTCGTGCATCGGCATCGAGCGTCACCACCACATCACCGCGCGCTGCCTCCACACCTTGTTGCAGTGCCCAAATTTTTCCGACCCAACCTTCGGGCAGCGGCGCGCCAACGACGACACGGGCACCCAACTGCTGCGCAATTTTCGCCGTGTCGTCGACCGATTCGTCGTCCACCACGAGCACTTCGAGCACACCGTGCGCATGACGCAGTGGTGTCAGACACTCTGCAATTCGAGTTGCTTCATTGCGTGCCGGAATAATGACCGTGATGAAGGCATCTTGTGGTGTGTTCCACGTTGATGGAGCACTTCCTGCCGACGTTGGTGTTAGTTCACGGAGTTGACGACCACCACGCGCAGCACGCCACAGTCGTGGCGTGACGATGACCAGGGCTAGCGCCTCACCAGCAAGAAGAATCCACCACCAAGGTGTGGTCACGCATGTACTGCTGGTCGTCGCAACGACCATGGTGCGGCAGCCTCAAGTTGACCGGCGAGTCGCAGCAATACATCTTCGCGATAGGGAGCACCAACGAACTGCACTCCCATGGGCAAACCACTCGTCGACATGTGGAGCGGCAGGCTGATGGCCGGCTGCCCAGTCATATTGAACTGCGCGGTGTATTGCATGATTTCGCGCAAACGCTCGGTGGAATCATCACCAGAAAGTTCCCCAATTCTTGGTGGTGGGCCTGCCAATGTCGGGGTGACCAGAACATCGAATGGTTTCGAACCATCGCGTGGCAACCACCACGACACCACGTTGCGCGTCCACGTATGCATCCACGTGACGGCCTGTAGGTACGCAACCACATTGGTGGCATTGCCGAATTGTGCCATGAGGTGATTGCCGGGCTCGATGTCATCTGTCGTCAATGTGACTCCGAAGTGCCGTTCAAGCATTGCAACATCATTGGCAATGTGTGCAATCACGATTGCCAGGAACATGTCGCCGAAAGTGGCGTCATTGAGGGCGGGTGGATGGGCAACCTCCACATGGTGCCCAAGGCTTTCCAACAACTTTCCCGTTGTTGCCACCGATTCGCGAGCGTCGGGATGATCAAGCCCACCTGGCAGTAGTGCGCCAGACAACAATCCGACACGCAACTTCTCCACTTTCGCACCGACTTCGTCAACATAAGGACGCAACGGCAGTGGCGGAGTGTTTGGGTCACCGGGTTCGTATCCGGAAATGGCGTCCATCACTGCAGCGGTGTCGCGCACGGACCGCGTAACACACCCCTCGACGACTCCACCAATCCATGCCTCACCGATTGCCGGCCCGAGGCTCACTCGACCCTTGCTGGGCTTCAACCCGACGAGCC
>JBEDEI010000016.1:0-3041 GCA_041175765.1 Actinomycetota bacterium
CAGCCAAGCGATGTGTTGAGCAATCTGACCGTGGTCATTCCACCCGGGCAACATGTGGCATTGGTGGGTGAATCGGGTTCGGGTAAGACCACCATTGCTCGTCTTATCGCGCGGCTCGCCGATCCGACGGCGGGGCGTGTCACGATTGGAGCCGTAAATCTCAAACACGTTGCCAATGACGATCTTCGCCGACGCCTCACGGTCGTGCCACAGGAGCCGTTCTTGTTTGCCGACACGATTGCCTACAACCTGCGCTTTGCGCGACCAGATGCATCCGATGCGGCCTTGGAAGATGCCGTCAAGCAGCTGGAATTGGACGATTGGGTGGCAGGTCTACCGGCTGGCATTCACACACCCGTGGGCCAGCGCGGCCAGTCGCTCTCTGCTGGTGAACGCCAGATGGTTGCGCTGTTGCGGGCTTCGCTGGTCAACCCGGATGTGCTGATCTTGGACGAAGCAACCTCGTCAGTCGATGCGTTGACCGAGGTGCGGCTGGCACGGGCCCTGCGCAAACTGGCGCACGGACGCACGACGATCTCCATCGCGCATCGTCTGTCTACTGCGTCCCGCGCCGATCGTGTGTTGGTGCTTGCCGATGGCCGAGTGGTCGACGACGGATCACATGAAGCATTGATGCAACAGGGGGGTGCCTACCAACGCATGTATGAATCGTGGTTGGCGGCAACCAATACATGAAGCGTTACATAGGCGCACTTGCACTTGTACTGGCACTGGCAGCAGTGAGCATTGCAGTGGCGGGGTGTGGCGCCGACTCGCCAGCCCAAGCTTGCGCCCAGGGACCGCTCTTTGCCAGTGCTCGGCAACGTGCCGAACGGGCCGTGAGCGAACTCGAGACCACCACGACGCTGGAGCTGGAAGAAGCACTTCTTTCGATGTCGGATCGGATTGCGGTTCTGCGCGAAGTATCGCCGCGATCACTTCGTGATTCGCTCGGCACGCTGCTTGCTGCCTACGGTCAACTCGTCGTGGCGTTCGACCAAGTGGGTTGGGATCCGAAGGTTGGCGCCACCGACGCTGATGTAGCCAAGGCGCGAGCCTCTTTCACCGACGAATCCGTCGCTGTCGCACTCGGCACGGTCGAAGACTTTTTGGCCGAACAGTGCGAATTGGCTCGGAGTGGTCTCAACCCGAATTTCGCCGTGACGGCGAGCACCCTGCCACTTCCGGACATCTCGCAGGAAGCCAGTGCAGATGCCGATGAGGATCTCTTGGTGAGCGCATCTGAACTGCAAGCCTTCGGCTTTTCAATCGCCGAGTCGTATGGAATCGCCGTTTCAACAACAGAGGCAGAATGTCTCGGACGCAGTCTGAATGCATCGTTTGCCGGAGGATCGGACGCTCAATACGACGATGTCGAATATTTTGCGCTCGTGGTGTCGGCATTCACGACGTGTGCAGTCGGTACGTCACCAACGACGATCGTTGGCGCCACTCCAGGCAACTAGTGTGGCGGAGTGTTCATAACGCTCATTCGTCATGCCGAACCCGAGTGGGTACGTGACGGCCTCAGCCAAGACAATCCGCCATTGACCGCACGGGGCCATCGACAGGCGCGCCGTTTGGCTGATCGACTCGAACAAGAACACTTCGACCATGTGTACGTTTCACCGTTGCTGCGCACCCGACAAACTGCGGCACCAATCCTTGATGCGCAACGACGGGGTGAAGTAATCGAACCGTGGCTCGAGGAAATTCGTAGCCCGATTTGGCAGGGCAACCCCGCCGAAAAGGCCGAAGCGGCCTATCGCGAAGAGAAGCGTCGGCCCGCAGCCGAGCGCTGGCAGGGCCTCGCTGGGGGAGAGTCCGTCAAAGATTTCACCGCACGAATTCACGCAGGGGCAAACAAGTTTCTTGGTGAGCGCGGTATTTATCGCACCGAGCACGAACTGCCGGTGTGGCACATCGATGAACCAGGTGATCGCTTGGCGTTTGTCGCCCATGCTGGCACCAACAGCGTGTTGATCTGCCATCTCTTGGGCTTGGCACCGACACCATGGGAGTGGGAGCGATTCGTCATCGGTCACGCCACAGTGAGTCGTTTGGAAGCGCTCAAGCTGGGCGATGGATACACCTTCAGCCTCACGCGACTTGCCGACAACGCCCACCTCGACGGAGCCGATCACACGTATTAACTGAACAATGTTTAATCAAACAACGTCTACTTGGCAAATGGGTGGCAACTGCGATTCGCGCGGTACCGCAGGGCGACGTGGTTCTCACATCGCGCCACCCTGCGGTATGCGCTCGGTGCAACATCGTCATGCTGCGCCGAATTCTTAGCTGGTGCTCGTGCGATCCTTGTGTGATTATTACGGCTGCGGGCGGGGCTCGGTGACGTGGCAGGCGTTCACCGCGGCCACGACAGGCGTGGGGTCGATTGGTGCTCCACCGCGCGGGTGCACTTCGAAGTGCAGGTGCGGGGTGGTGGTGTTGCCCGTAGCACCATTCGTGCCCAGGATTTGTCCGGCTTTCACTTGCGTACCAACCGCAATACCGGCAGCAATCGTGTCAAGGTGCGCGTAGAAGAAGTACGTGCCATCCGCCTGCGTGAGACGTACGCCGTTGCCCGTCAAACTTGCGTTGTTGTACACGCGGGTGATGGTGCCATCCACAACGGCATAGATCAGGTTGCCCTTCGGAGCAATGATGTCGACACCCTCATGCAAACGGGTTCCCCGCGATTCCTGCCATGTGTTGGTAAACGAGCAGCGGCCCTGGACGGGGAACACTTGGATCGATGGGATACCCAACGACTCGAGCGAAGGAATCAGACCGAGAGCCTGGGCAGTTGGGAAGTCAACTGCTTGTGACTGATTCAATCCACGTGATGCCTGGAAGTTGCCGAGCGCGATCGACGTGGCAAGACCGAAGACGCCGTCCGCTCCGCCTTTGACTTCCACACCGTTGTTGATGAGGGTCTGTTGCACCAATCGAACCGCATCGCTGCGTTGCCCACGCGAAGGCAAACCATTGACATCGAGTTGGGTGAGGGAAGCCGGGGTCACCACTTGTGCCGCGAC
>JBEDEI010000017.1:0-3639 GCA_041175765.1 Actinomycetota bacterium
CGCATGTCGTCGACATACACACCGCCGGTGGTGAGAAACTTTGGGTCTTCTTTGCGCAAAACACGATTACCGAGGATGCTTCCAGCCATGGTGCAAAGTTAGTGCGGTGCTGTGCTGTTGGTATTACGCACGCCAGCAATTGGCGTTACGGACGCAATGGGTCGAACACGTCGAGGTTTCCCTCTTGTGTACCGATGCGTTGAGATTCCCGCAATTGCACAATGCCGGCAACCAATGTGTAGGGCCACCGATCGGGCAAGGTGACCGGTGCCTCGGGCTGGGCGAGTAGGGGAATCCGTCGCTCGTTGGGCAACAGGTAGCCAAGTTGCGAGCGAATTGCCTGTCGCAAACCGGTGGGGCTTTCCAATGCATCCACTTCGTCTTGCAATGCGTCGTTCACTTCTTCATAGGCGCCGTACTGACTTGTTCGGCTGTCGAGCAGGTCTTGCTGGGCAATCCATGTGCGTACCGGCACCACGAAGAACGTAACGACGAGCCCCAGAATGACGACGATCACGATGGGCATGGTCAACGAGCGCAACCGACCCAAGACAGCCATCAAAAAGTTCACCCCTCCATTGTGACGGTTCACTGATGACCGTCGGTGGACACCGAGATACAGGGCGTGGTGCGGCCGGAGCGTGATGAGTTGCGGTTACGGGTTGAGCGCAGCCCGGCCACGAAATGCGGCGGCGGCGCCAAGTTCGGCTTCGATGCGCAACAACCGGTTGTACTTGGCGACGCGGTCACTGCGTGCTGGTGCGCCAGTTTTGATCTGCCCGCAGTTGGTGGCCACTGCAAGGTCGGCGATGGTTGCATCCTCGGTTTCGCCACTGCGATGGCTCATCACACTCGTGTAGCCATGCTTGGTCGCCAAGGCGACGGTGGTGAGTGTTTCGGTCAGTGTGCCAATCTGGTTCACTTTCACCAGCACGCTGTTGGCGACATGGTCATCGATGCCGCGTTGGAGGCGTTGCGCGTTGGTAACGAACAAGTCGTCACCAACGAGTTGTACTTTTTTGCCGAGTGCCACCGTGAGTTGCGACCAACCGTCCCAGTCGTTTTCGGCCATGGCGTCTTCGATCGACACGATGGGGTAGCGACCCACGAGTGCGCTCCACCAGTCACACAGTTGTGCAGCAGTCATGGTTTTGCCTTCGCCAGCGAGATGGTATGCACCGTTTTTGTACAACTCGCTCATCGCCGGGTCGAGCGCAATTGCGATGTCCTTACCGGCGCTAAAGCCGGCGCGTTCCACCGCCTCGAGTAACACGACGATGGCCTCTTCGTTGCTCGCCAAATTCGGGGCAAAGCCGCCCTCATCGCCCACGGCAGTGCTGAGGCCGCGTTCACGCAACACACTCTTTAAGGCGTGGTAGGTCTCCACGCCCCAGCGCAACGCTTCGCTGAATGTCGGCGCACCAATCGGCATCACCATGAACTCCTGCAAGTCAACGTTGTTGTCGGCATGTGCACCACCGTTCAACACGTTCATCATCGGCACGGGCAGCACATGCGCCTGAGTACCACCGACCGAGGCGTACAACGGTGTTGAAGTGGAGCGAGCATGTGCGTGGGCGAGCGCCAAACTTGCACCGAGCAGCGCATTGGCACCAAGGCGAGCCTTGTTCGGGGTGCCGTCGAGCGCAATCATTGCGTGATCGGCTCCGTTTTGGTCGGCAGCATCGCGCCCGACGAGGGTGGCGCGAATCTCCGTGTTTACGTTGGCAACTGCCTTCGTTACGCCTTTGCCCACGTATCGCTTGCCGCCGTCGCGCAATTCCACTGCTTCGTGTTCACCAGTAGAGGCACCGGACGGCACGATGGCACTGCCGACTGATCCGTCTTCGAGACGCACGTCCACTTCCACCGTGGGGTTGCCGCGCGAATCAAGTACTTCGCGGCCAACAACGTCGCTGATCTTCATCGGTGGCTTTAGGCTAGTTCGCGCTTGGCTTGGTCCCAGAGCGAATCCAACTGTGCGAGGTCGCAAGCAGCAAGATCAATATTGCGTTCCGCGGCAAGTTGTGTGACACGTGTAAAGCGCACCGAGAATTTATCGGCAGCACTTCGCAACGCAGTTTCGGCATCGAGCCCGAGTTTGCGCGCCACATTCACCACGCTGAAGAGCACGTCGCCAAGTTCCATTCGCACTGCTGCCGGGTCACCCGTTGCCGCCGCGTCGCGCAACTCGGCGAGTTCTTCGTGAAGTTTGTCGGTTGCTCCTGCAACATCAGGCCAATCAAAGCCCACTTCGGCGGCACGCTTTTGCAACTTTTGGGCCAGCGATAGGGAGGGGGCGGCACGAGAAACACCGGCAAAGAAGTCGGTCTGCTCGCCGTTGTTGGCATCCGACGGTCGCGTCGCATTCTTCTTGGCACGCTCATCTTGCTTGATTGCATCCCATGTCTGCACGACGTCGTCGGCGGTATTGGCCGCAGCTTTGCCAAAGACGTGTGGATGTCGCCGCACGAGTTTGTCGTGTGTTGCGCGAGCCACATCGGCAAGGCTGAACCGACCTTCTTGTTCGGCAATCGTGGTGTGGAATTCAATTTGGTAGAGGAGGTCACCAAGTTCTTCGATTAGTGCTTCGTCGGTGGCTGGGTTCTCCGGGTCGAGCGCACTGAGGGCGTCGACCACTTCGTACGTTTCTTCGATGAGGTAGCGCACGAGCGACGCATGCGTTTGTTCGCGATCCCACGGGCATTGTTCGCGCAGGGTGCGTGCCAACCGGTGCAGGCGTGCCATCTCACCGGCTATCGGTTCGGCGAGTTGCGGGATGTACAGCGAGGTCAGATGGTCGACTGCCAATCCATGATCACGGTCGAGACGGTCAATGTCGTCCCATGTGGTGTCGACGACGCGCTCATCGGGCAGCCCCAGGTGATGAAGTACCACGACACGCTCGTTACCACGGGCGTTTTCGTGAGCCAATTTCACATCTGACATCACCCAATCGGCATGGCACTGCGCCACGAGGAATGGGCCCTGATCATTGGCGGCAACCTCGGCGAAACGGTGGGCGTCAACCAAACGCACACCATCGGTTACTGGATCGATGCCCAGCCGCAGCCAGGCGAGGTCCAGAAAACTTACCGCCGACAACACGCGCACGTCGATGCGCGAATCAGCCACCAGGAGTCGCACACCGTCTTCCAATACCCCTGGCGACCCGGGTACGGCATAGAGCGCAGCACCGTCACGGAGTGCTGCATCGCTCACCCGTGTTGCGATGGCGCGGTAGACCTCGGCAAATGTGTCGTGCTTTTCGTACTCGTCATCGAATGCGACCGCATCACCAACGAGCCAAGCACTTGGATGACGCATGGTGCGTACGAAGCGTGTGGATGCAGATGCAATCGCCTCGAGCGTTTCTTGCGTAATGAGACCGGCGGGCCCTGGCCCGAGGCCCACCACGGTGACGACGGGGCGTTTTGCAGTGGGGTGTTGCACGTGGTATCTCTCTGCCTGCGCGGCTACGGCGCCACGACGCTGCCAGCCAGCGGATCCCAGCGTCCATAACGGGAGGCAACAGAGATTTCAGCGTCAGCAAGTGCACCGAGCAGCAGGAACTCACCAGCGGATTGGGCGAAGTTGTTCGACACACTCTCTGCTACTGCGGTGAATGGCCGGATGTAG
>JBEDEI010000018.1:0-8778 GCA_041175765.1 Actinomycetota bacterium
GTCGACCTCATGTACGAAGAAGGTATTGCCGGTATGCGCTACAGCATCAGCGACACTGCCGAGTATGGCGACTTGTCCCGCGGTCCACGCATCATCGACGCCGACACCAAGCAGCGCATGAAGAAGATTCTCGAAGAGATTCAAACCGGCAAATTTGCCGACGAATGGATTGCCGAGAGCGATTCAGGACGTAAGCGTTTCAGTGAGCTGCGGAATGCCGGCAAGAATCATCCAATTGAAAAAGTTGGCGCACAACTGCGGGCAATGATGCCGTGGATCTCCAAAGGAAAAAAGAAAGTCGCCGAGGTGTCCGGTGGCTGAAACAGACGTCACGATGTACACCACCACATGGTGTGGCTATTGCAAGCGGCTGAAGCGCATGATGCAGGATGATGGCATCAATTTCGTGGAAGTGGACATTGAAACCACCCCTGGCACCGCCGAGATTGTGGAGAAGGTCAACAACGGCAATCAAACCGTTCCTACCTTGGTGTTTGCCGACGGGACCGCGATGACCAACCCGTCACTTGCCAAGGTGAAGGAAAAGCTGGCCACCCTGGCTCAATAATTCACCTTCCGTTTACCTTTGCGCCAGCACGGCGCTAGGCGATACGGCGAGAGTAGGGGGCTGTGACCACGGTGGAAACCCCGACACCCCGCGAGATGACGGTCATTTACAGCCGTGCCGATCGCATTTTCCGGGGCATCGTCACCGCAGGTGCACTGACTTCACTTCTTCTCTTGGGGCTGATCGCATCATTCCTCATTATCCGAAGCGCGGGCACCTTCCGCGAGTTTGGCATCAACTTCATCACAGGCACCGAGTGGTTCTCCGACGGATTCCGCGAAGTTGGCGACGAATCAAGGGCGGACAACAGCGTGTTCTCCATCGGGCCGATGATTGTCGGCTCGCTGGTCGTAGCAACCATCGCGATGCTCTTTGCAATTCCACTTTCCATCGGTGGCGCTCTCTACATCGAGTTCTACGCCCCGCGTTCGATCTATCGAATTCTCGTCGCCATGTTGGACCTCGCCGCTGCAATCCCATCACTCATTTTCGGGTTGTGGGGTATTGAGATTTTCACCTCATTCGGTGTGCGGTGGGCCACTTTCCTGAATGATCGACTGGGATTCCTTCCGATTTTCTCCGTGGAGTTCGAGAACTTTGGACGTAGCCCATTTGTGGCCGGGTGTGTGCTGGCTTCGTTGGTGGTGCCGATCACTACCTCAGTTGCCCGCGAGGTGTATTCACGTACGCCCCGCGACCTCATCGACACGTGCTACGCGCTGGGTGGAAGTAAGTGGGGAGCGATTCGCTCGGTGGTCATGCCCTACGGTCGTAGCGGCGTCATCGCCGGTGCGATGTTGGGGCTCGGCCGGGCGCTCGGCGAGACCGTGGCCATCTATCTCATGCTGAATCTGGTGTTCACGTACTCCTACGAGATTCTTGACTCCACCGGTGGAAACGTCGCATCAATGATTGCACTCAAGTTCGGTGAAGCAACAGACAAGGAAATCTCGGCGCTCATCGCATCTGGCTTGGTGCTCTTCGTCATCACCCTCATCGTCAACATGATTGCTTCCAACATCGTGCAAAGGACCACTCCACGCGCATGAGTAACGTCATCCAAACATCCGATCAAACAATGATCGAGCCGCAGCGACCCTGGGCGGTCAAGCGCACAGTTCGCGCCACCAACGCAGGTCGCTTGGCATTGTTTGCCGCGCTAGCAGCTGGAATCACACTCGTCACCCCTCTCGCTAACGCTGATGGTTGGGCGCTGGCATTTCTCGTAGTGAATCTGACATGGACCTTTGCAACGGCGATTCGTCTCGGCGTAAAGGAACGTAGGGATTCCATCGTCCGGGTAGTCGTGTCATCGTTGGCTTTCTTGGCCTTCGTTCCATGGCTGTCCATCTTCGTCTCGACAGCGTTGAAGGGCTACAAGGGTCTGTACCCGGGTTACTTGTTCACCGACATGCGAATCACTTCGTACGACGATGAATTGACATTCGGCGGTGTTGGCCACGCAGTAGTTGGTTCGCTCATCATGGTGGCTATCGCCACGATCCTCACCCTTCCTCTGGGAATCTTGAGTGGGATCTATCTCACCGAGGTTCGCGGTCGCCTCACGTTCATGGTGCGGTTCATCGTGCAGTCGATGGCTGGTGTGCCATCGGTAGTTGCTGGTTTGTTCATCTTCGCAACCGTGGTGCAGTCCATGGGCAGATATTCCGGACTTGCCGGTGGCATTGCACTTGCAGTGTTGATGCTGCCGACAGTTTCTCGAACCGCCGAAGAAGTGTTGAAGCTCGTGCCAGACGACTTGCGGAGTGCCGGTTACGCACTCGGTGCTCGTCAATGGCGCACGGCACTGATGGTGGTGTTGCCGACAGTGAAAGCCGGCCTTACTACTGCGGCAATTCTTGGAATCGCCCGAGTCATCGGGGAGACCGCACCACTCCTGCTCACTTCGCTGAATACCAACGGGTTCATGTGGAACCCCATCGGCGGAACCCTGGGTTCGCTACCTACATACATCTTTGCCATGTTCATGTATGGATCCGAGTTCTCCGTTGCCCGAGCCTGGTCCGGATCGTTGGTCTTGCTCTCGATCGTGCTCTTTTTCTTCGTCTTGGCACGCCGCCTTGGCGGACGCAGTGAAAAGCGCGCCAAGGCAGGTGTTGGCAAAGCAGCTCGTACATCAGTAGGAACAAAATGAATCAAAGGACCATGACTATGAACACTTCCGATCTCACCGACACGAACAAGCTCGGTAACGCAGAGGGTGATGATGCCAGTTTTCGCGGACTAGAAACACGCGCCGTCCACGCCTGGTTCGGCAAGCACCATGCACTTGCCGGTGTGTCTCTGCGATTTCCAGAGCGCACGGTGACGGGACTGATTGGCCCGTCAGGTTGCGGCAAGTCGACATTTATCCGTCTGCTCAATCGCATGCACGAGTTCATTCCCTCTGCTGCCATGGCTGGCTCGGTGCTGCTCAATGGATCCGACATCTACGACCCGTCTGAGGATCCGGCCATGATTCGACTCAAGGTGGGCATGGTATTTCAGAAACCGAACCCATTTCCAGCCATGACCATCCGAGAGAACGTCCTGGCGGGAATCAAGCTCGCACATCTCAAGCGCGACAATCACGATGACATCGTTGAACAGTGCCTCACACGTGCAGGGCTATGGAAGGAAGTGAAGGATCGCCTGGATGCTTCTGGAGGATCACTTTCGGGTGGTCAACAGCAGCGTCTCTGCATCGCGCGTTCCTTGGCCGTGGAGCCGCAAGTGTTGCTCATGGACGAACCGTGTTCGGCTCTCGATCCGGGTAGCACGCTACGAATCGAGGAAACCATCAAGGAGCTGGCCGAGAAAATCACGGTCATCATCGTTACCCACAACATGCAGCAGGCCAGTCGCGTGAGCGATTACTGTGCGTTCTTCTTGACCGATGGTGGTCCGGGATACCTCGTGGAAGCTGATTCCACACGAAAGATGTTCACGAATCCCAGCGACCCACGAACTGCCGACTACGTGCAGGGCAAGTTCGGCTGATCGTTCACGCACTGTTCACCAATTCGACGCCCAGTAGTCGTTCAGTTGCTAGGTGGTAGTCATCCCGCGTACCTAGGTTTCTCCTCGTCAGTATCCAACCCAAAGAGGAGAAATCATGCAAAAGCGAATCAAGCGTTTTGCTGCAGTGATCATCACGGCAGCAGGCGTACTTTCGAGCGCGTCGATTGCCAAGGCAGAAGACGTGACCGGCGGTGGAGCTTCGTTCCCCGTGCAGTTCTTGACCCCGGCGATCGCCGAGTTCAACAGGACGTTCAACCACAACTTCACCTACACCTCGACCGGGTCGGGAACAGGCAAGCGCAACTTCCGCAACGAAACGTTCAAGTTCGCTGGATCCGACTCCGCCGTTGGAGCAACTGAATTGCCATCCTTCGGTTGGAACTACGTGCCGTACGTGGCGGGTGCCATTGGAATCGCATACCGTTTGGACGAAGTCAAGGGTGCAACAATTTCGTTGAGCCCAGCAACCATCAACGGAATCTTCGGTGGAACCGTGGAGAAGTGGAACCACCCGAGCATCGCAGCTGACATCAAGGCAAACCCACCATGGGCCAACCAGAAAAAGAAGTCGGATGTTCGCGGAGCCACCGCACTGTGGGAGAACGTTTCTCGCACTCAAGCCAAGGTCACCGTTTCGATGCTTCCTTCCACGTTGAAAGCAAACAAGGGTAAGAAAATCGAGTGGACCGACGACACCACCAAAAAGGTGTTGAAGACCCTGACGGTGGGGACAAAGGCCGAAGTCAACATGACCTCGCCAATCAAGCCCACCGACACGTTCTCCATCAAAGTTGGTGGCAAGACTGTCGCAACGTTCAAGCAAGTTCCGGTCACACTGCCGGATCGCGCAATTCAAGTTGTTTACCGTGCCGACCCATCTGGCACGACCAACAACTTCTGTCAGTACATGAAGAATGCCATCAACACTGACTGGGCGATCAATGACGCGTTTACTTCCTGCATCCCAGGTGGTGTCGCTCAACTCGGTTCGCGATTTGTTGGACAGCCACAGAACAACAACCAAGCGAACTACATCGCAGACACCAACGGCGCAATCGGTTATGCCGAAGTTGCGTACATCACCGATCCGCTCCGCGCGGCAAAGGGCATCCAAGCCGCGAACATCCGTAATGCCGCTGGTGCCTTCGTTGCCCCAACAGCTGCGGGTTACAACTCGCACTTGGCAGGTGGAACGCAGGATGCACGTGGCTTGATCTCGTTCGACTGGAAGCAGACCACCAATCGCACTGCATACCCACTGGGTGCCGTGACGTACGGTCTGTGCCAAACGAGTGCAGATGCCAAGAACAAGGCAGTGTCGCAGTTCTTCCAGTGGTTGATTACCGACTTCGGTCCGAAGAATGCCGAAGCCCTCGGTTACACACCACTGTTGAGTGCAACTGCTGCCAAAGGTCTCGAGCTTGCCAAGAAGTGTGGCGCCGGCTGAGCGAGCCTGAATGACACCTCGCCCCCCCGCGAGGTGACGAAAGGCCCCGGGCGAAAGCCCGGGGCCTTTCTCGTTGTGCGAGGAGATGAATGGCTCGGGGGCTCAGTTACGCAAAAATCGAAGCAACGGCAACGCAATGACCATGCCGATGATTTGCATGACGATGAACATCGGCACCGACTGGGGAGCGATTCCCGCAAATGAGTCGCTAAATGCACGTGCAATCGTGACTGCCGGGTTTGCCAGCGATGTGGATGAAGTGAACCAGTACGCACCACCAATCCACACACCAACGGCAAGAGGTACCGACTCGGCGCGATGTTTGCCGATGAGAAAGATCACGAGCAACAGACCCAGGGTTGCCACTATCTCGCCAAGCCAAATCCCACTTCCATCGCGCACTTTGCCCGAAGGTCCAAGTACATCAAAACTGAACATCAGGTTGGCAATCGCGGCGCCAGCAGTTCCACCGAGTGATTGCACCACGAAATACGGGGCAAGATCGCGCCATGGTCGCCCGTTGAGTACGCAGTCGGCGGCAGTGACGACCGGATTGAAGTGTGCTCCGGAAATCGGGCCGAACATCATGATGAGTGCGATGAGCGCACCAACCGTGGCCCCGGCATTTGCAAGAAGTTGCAGTGCCACATCATCGGTCAGATTCGTGGCCATGATGCCCGAACCGACCACCGAAATGATGAGGAGTCCGGTTCCGACACCTTCGGCGACGAGACGCCGTGAAAGAGTTGGGGTCATCGGATACTGACTCCGAGGTCGGAGATGAGGCTCTCTACTCGTCGTCGAATCTCGTCGCGGATCGGACGCACCGCCTCGACACCGAGGCCTGCCGGGTCGTCGAGTGCCCAGTCCTCGTAGCGCTTGCCGGGGAAGATCGGGCACGTGTCGCCGCAACCCATGGTGATGACCACGTCGGCTGCCTGCACGATTTCCACTGCGAATGGCTTCGGGAACTCATTGGCGATATCGATACCAACTTCCTGCATGGCTGCCACAGCGGCCGTGTTGAGGTCTCTGCCGGGAAGTGAGCCTCCTGAGTAGACCTCGATCTTGCCCTTGGAGAGGTGACGAACCCAGCCGGCTGCCATTTGCGAGCGTCCGGCGTTGTGCACGCACACGAACAACACCGAAGGTGGAGCATCGGTAATGAGCCCTCGCACCTTTGCCATGGCACGCAAACGATCGTCGGCGTAACGAGTGGTGAATACTGCGACGAACGTCCTCACTTTGGCATCGGCGAAGCTCTCGTAGGACTCCTTGACGATGGGGCGAATTTCGGTTTCGTCGAACTTGCCTGCATACTTGCGCGCGAGTTGACTAACACCGTGTTCAATAATTTCGATCTCCTCGGTTGGTTGATACAAGCTCACTGCTGGTTTCCTTTCGTGGTGGTGAGGTGTTTGGCTGCGGCGAGTGGTGAGATTCGCTCGGCAATTTCTTCGTAGGCTTGCTCAAACGCGCGAGCTGTGCCGATGCTGACCGGGTCGGGCAGCGACCAATGCAAACGTGAGAGCGGCGAAGTGAGATCATCGTGCGACTGGTCGCACACGGTGATGATGGTCAGGCCGCGACGGCTGCTTGCGTTGTAGAGGCGGGGGCGCGCCGCCCTCAAATTCAAGTGGTGGCGTTTGGCAACACTGATGGCGAGCGGGTGGACTGCTGCTGCCGGTTGCGTTCCGGCACTTTCGGCAGGCGTTCCCACCATGTGTCGCCACATCGCTGCAGCAAGTTGGGAGCGCGCAGAGTTGTGACGACATACGAACATCACGTGACTCGGTACTGACATATCCGAGAGCAATGCCCGATGATGACCGACGAGACGAACAAAACGCTTTCGACCGTCCGCATGTGAGTGAGTCCGCTCGATGAGACCCGCATGTTCCAGTACGTCCAGATGATGGGCTAGGAGTGCAGACGAGAGTTCGAGCTTCTCGATCAGCTCACCCGGAGTGCGGTCCGACCGCGAAAGTTCCTCCGCAATCTCCAGCCGACGAGGGTCGCCGAGGGCTGCAAACACCTCGGCTCGGGTCGTCAACGCATCCCAACGGCGGGTCGCTCCTGAAGCCATGACCCGAGACTATATCTCTCAATACAAATTGAGAGACCAATTTCGGTGAATTTCAGGTGAACTCAGTCGTCGCCCTGGTCCCGTAGGAACTGCTCGAACGCATCGCCGAGATCGTCAGCACTCGGCATCACGGTGTCTTGCCGACGGTCGTATTCGGCTTCCAACATCTGCACGTACATCTGGGTTTGTTCGTCTTCCTCCACGGCTGCCTCGTGGAGCTCGGACCAGCGCTGAATTTCTTCGTACAAGTTGGCGTGGCGGGTGGAAACTCCCAGTACGAGTTCCAGCCGTCGTAGCAGTGCGGCCGACGACTTGGGGTGTTCCGAGGATGACAAATAGTGGGGTACCCCAACTCGTAGCGACACCGCCGGGATGCGATGGTGTTCAAGGCGTTCGTGAAGTACACCCACCACACCTGTTGGCCCTTCGTATTGCGGGCGTGACAAACCCAGTTTTGCGGCCAGCGCTGAAGTGGTGGTGCTGCCCGTCACCACTGGAGTGCGGGTATGTGGTGTGGCATCCAACATTGCGCCAACGGTGACCACTGCGCTACACCCCGACTCACGAGCACACCGAATGATGCATTCCACAAAGGTCGTCCAGTGTAAGTGCGGCTCCACACCAGACAACACGACGAGGTCGCGACCGTGTTCGTCGCCATGCACCGCGACGATGTGGTTTTCCGGCCAGCGAATATGACGTTCGTCGTCTTCGTCAATCTCCACATGCGGTCGCTCTTGGGTGAAATCGAAAAAAGGATCAGGTTCAATACTTGCAACCGTTACGCAGCGTCGAGTTTGCACCAGCCAGTCCAACGCGGAGGTCGCCGCTCGTGCGGCGTCAAACCAACCATTGAGCGCCACCAGCATGACCGGACGGTCAAGTGGAGGCAACTCGTTGAAGTGTGAATCAAGCACTTCATCGACGGTTGGATACGTATCAGAAAACTTCGGCATGGCTAGGCGTTGACACGCTCCACCACATAGTCGATGCAGCTCGTGAGTGCAGCAACGTCGGCAGGCTCGACCGCAGGGAACATGCCAACTCGAAGTTGGTTACGACCCAGTTTCCGATAGCCCTCGGTATCCACGATGTTGTTGTGGCGTAGCACAGCATTGATGTCGTTGGCGGAAACACCATCAAGATCGATTGTTGCAACGACATGCGAGCGTTGCGAAGTGTCTGTTACGAAGGGCGATGCAAACGTGCTGTGCTCGGCCCAGTCGTAGATGATGTGTGCCGACTCCGCAGTGCGCTGCGCGCACCACGACATGCCGCCTTGACCCAACATCCATTGCACTTGTTGATCGAGCAAAAAGATGGTCGCAATTGCCGGAGTGTTGTAGGTCTGGTCTGCCCGAGAGTTATCAAGTGCAATCTTGAGATCGAGAGACGCCGGGATCCAACGCCCCGACGCAGCGATCCTTTCGATGCGCTCGACAGCTCGCGGCGAGCAGCATGCAATCCACAAGCCACCGTCGCTGGCAAACGATTTCTGTGGGGCAAAGTAATAGACGTCCACTTCGTCTGGTGACCATGCAAGACCACCAGCGGCCGAAGTGGCGTCGACGATGACGAGTGCTTCGGTGATATTCGCGGGTCGCGCGAGATGCATCGCCACGCCCGTCGAGGTTTCGTTGTGGGTGAGGCAATAGG
>JBEDEI010000019.1:0-5421 GCA_041175765.1 Actinomycetota bacterium
GCAGGTTCGGTACTTGGTGTTTCGGTGGACGGATCGGTTGTATCCACTGTGGTGTCAGTGCCAGCCACCGTGGGGTCGGTGCTGGCTTCGTAGATCATGCGCTCGCCACATGCGGCAGTGGCAACAATGAGGCCGCCAGCCAAGGCGAACCGGGCAATCAACATGAGACCGTCAGCCTAGATTTGCTGGTGAACGAGCACAACCACACAGCCCAGATTTGCGTACCAAACACTCCACATGACCAACTCCACCGATACAAACGCTGCGATTGAGCAGACCGCGCGCAGTGTTTCGGAACTCATCGACGACATCAACGGTGTGTTGCAGCGCGAGTTTCGCGATGTATGGGTCTATGGCGAAGTGTCGAAGGTGAGCAACGCCGCCAGTGGCCACTGTTATTTCGACTTGGTCGAAGACGATGACGCCAACAAGAAGGTCATCTCCATCAAGTTGTTCAAACAAGTCCGCCAGCGTCTTGCCGCAAAAATGCAGCAACACGAGATGGAAATCGTGAGCGGCATCAAAGTGCGCATCCGGGGTACGCCCGATGTGTATGCCCCGTCGGGGCAATTCGGCTTCAAAATGTCGGACATCGACCCACGATTCACATTGGGTGATCTGGCCGCCAAGCGCGACGAAATCATCACCCGGTTGAAAAAAGAGGGCCTGTACGACCGCAACCGGCGTACGTCCCTACCGCTGGTGCCGCTTTCCATCGGGTTGATTACGAGCAACGGTTCTGCTGCCCATGCAGACTTCATGAAAACGCTCGAGCAGTCGGCAATCGGTTTCACGGTGTCACTGTGCGATGTACGTGTGCAGGGTGACGGTGCGGCGATAGGTGTGGCTACTGCAATCAATATGTTTTCGCAACTTTCGCATATCGATCTGGTCGTAGTGATTCGCGGCGGTGGTTCACGTGTTGACCTCGCCACGTTTGATGACGAATCGATTGCGCGGGCAATTGCAGCGTGCACCAAACCGGTATTCACGGGCATCGGCCACGAAACCGATACCAGCATCGCCGACGAAGTTGCCTATTCGTGGAACAAAACCCCCACTGCGTGTGCCGTTGCCATCATCGACCACGTGCAGGAGTTCGTGCGTCGGGTGGATGGTGCTGCCCAGCGAATCGCCACGGTGGTGCTCGAAGCACTGGCCAACAGCGAACGCCGCGTAGCCAACGCAGTTGGTCAATTGCGCACGTTGCGCACCACTGCCCTGGATGCTGCCAAGTCGCGCATCAATGTGCTGGCAGCCGAGATCGCAAGTTTTGATCCAGTCGTGCTGATGCGTCGCGGCTGGAGCATCACCTATGACCGCAACGGCAAAGCGTTGCGCTCGGTGAAACAAACGAAGAAAGGTGATGAGATCACTATTCGCCTCGCCGATGGTCAGGCAACGAGCACGATTACCGAAGTATCAACAAACAAGGAGCACTAATGCCACGCAAATCCAACACCGACGAGATTGGTTATGAAGCCGCTGTCACCGAATTGGAAGAGATTCTCGAAGAGCTCGGTGACGATGACATCGACGTGGATCACCTGGCCGAGCGTGTCAAACGCGCCACAGAATTGGTGAAAGTGTGTCGCGATCGTATTGCTGCAGCACGTCTTGAAGTCAAAGAGATACAGCTACCCGAAGAGTCACGCTGAGGCTGGCGTAGCCTCATCTCGTGAGTACGGCACCCGCATCATTGCGAGAAATCGCTGGTCGTGTCGATGAGCGACTGCGTACATTTTTGGCCGCCGAACGACTGCGTTGGACCACCTTCGATCCCGATCTAGCAGCACCATTCGACGAACTCGAGCGCATGGTGGTGGGTGGGGGCAAGCGTTTGCGCCCCGTGTTTACTTATTGGGGTTTTGTCGGTGCGGGCGGTCAACCAAGCGATACACGCGTGGTGGATGCCGGTGCTGCGTTCGAGCTCTTGCACGCGTTCGCACTCTTCCACGACGACATTATGGATGGCTCAATTACCCGTCGCGGGGCCACCACCACGCACGAAACGATGCAGGCCGAACATCGTTCACGTGGCTGGTCTGGTGACGCGCGACGATTTGGGGACGGTGCTGCAATCTTGATCGGTGACTTGTCGTTTGTGTACGCCGATGTGTTGCTCAGCAGTCTTGGCCCGCGCGGTTGGCAGATGTGGAATGAACTACGAATCGAACTCAACATTGGGCAGTATCTCGACATGCTCGGGTCGGCACAAAACGAACGACGCGCCGACAAGGCAGCCCGCATTTGTCGGTACAAGAGCGGTAAGTACACCATTGAGCGCCCACTTCATCTCGGTGCGTTGTTGGCTGATGAGTCGACAGCGTTGTTGCCGCATTATTCGAATTATGGTTTGCCGCTTGGTGATGCCTTTCAGTTACGTGATGATGTGCTCGGCGCCTTTGGCGACTCGGCTATCACCGGCAAACCGGTTGGTGACGATTTACGCGAAGCCAAGCCCACACCGCTCATGGCTCTAGCGCTCACTCGTGCCAATGCGCAGCAACGTGCCGTACTTTCATTGGTGGGCACACGTGTGTTACGTGACACAGATGTGGCTGATGTGCAACACGCAATCGTGGAATGTGGAGCGCTGAGTGAGATGGAGTCAACGATTGAGCGCCTCACCACCGAGGCCATCGATGCAATATCTGTTGCCCCCATTGATGCTGCAGTGAAGAAACAGCTCGTAGAACTTGCACACTTCGTCAGCGAACGGCGAGCATAAGACCATGCGTGTAGTGGTGATCGGTGCCGGTTTGGGTGGTTTGTCCTCGGCTGCGTACCTATCGCGCAGTGGTCATGACATCACTTTGCTGGAGCGCGACGATATCCCCGGTGGTCGTGCCGGTGTGATTGCTTCACACGGCTTTCGCCTTGACAACGGCCCGACGGTGCTCACGATGCCGGGCTTGTTAGAGGATGCCTTTGCGGCTGCCGGCGCAAACATGGCGGACTTCGTCAAGATCAAAAAAGTCGACCCTATGTATCGCGCGGTCTACGAAGACGGCAGTGAGTTGCTTGTGCGGCATGGTCGAGAGGCAATGGCCGAGGAGATTGCCAAGTTTTCCAACAAGGTGGAGGCAGCATCGTTCATCAAGTTTTGTGCGTGGCTGGAAGATCTGTACAAAGCGGAGATGTCGTCATTTATCGACACCAACTACGACTCGGTACTGGACTTGGCCCGGCCATGGCGCGACGGCCTGCGCTTGGTGCAGATGGGTGCGTTTCGTCGTCTCGACAAAAAAATCGGTGGATTCTTCAAAGACGATCGCCTGCAGCGCATCTTTAGTTTTCAGTCGATGTATGCCGGCCTGGCACCGTACGAGGCGTTGTCGCTGTATGCGGTGATCACGTATATGGATTCCGTCGAGGGTGTGTACTTTCCTGAGGGCGGCATGCATGCCATGGCCACCGGGTTGGCTGCGGCGGTGGAAAAAGCAGGGGTAAAGATTCAGTACGGGGCCACGGTGGCGCGTATCTTGCGCTCCAATGGCTCGCATGGGTACGTAACGGGTGTGGAGTTGGAAAATGGCGAGCGCATCACCTGCGATGCAGTGGTGTGCAACCCCGATCTTCCCGTCGCGTACCGCACGCTTTTGGGTGGTGTTGATGCGCCGCGTGTGGCTCGCAACGGCAAATACAGTCCAAGTTGTTTGTTGTGGGTGGCTGGCGTGAAGGGTTTACCTGCCAGCAACGCAGCCCACCACAACATCCACTTCGGTGCTGACTGGAACGGTTCTTTCAAGGCACTGATCGATGACGGTGTGCGAATGCCCGACCCATCCATCTTGGTGACATTGCATTCATTGGATACACCAGGTTTGGCTCCCGAAGGTCACACCGCGTTGTACGTGTTGGAACCCACACCCAACTTGGACGGCAAGATCGATTGGTCGCGTGAACGCGACGGCATCATGGCCGACGTGCGTGATCGTGTGGCGCGACTCGGTTACCCCACCGATGTGGTGGTGGAGCGCGTGTACGACCCGCTCGACTGGGAGCGCCTGGGTATGGAGCGCGGCACTCCGTTTGCGCTTGCCCACACATTTTTGCAAACAGGACCGTTCCGTCCGAACAACAAAGACAAGCGCGTGCCGGGTTTGTTCTTCGTTGGTTCATCCACGGTGCCCGGAGTTGGTGTGCCGATGGTGTTGGTATCGGGCAAACTCGCTGCACGTCGTATTGCCGACTACGCAGCCACGCGCAACGGCAGATAACTCGTGGCCACACCGCCAACACCAACTACGCACCTACTTCCGCAAGGCCTCATCACGCTGCAGCAGAGCTACGCATTGTGCAAAGAGTTCAACAAGCGACATGGCACGACGTATTACTGGTCCACCAAGGTGTTGCCTGCCGATAAGCGTCCGCACGTGCATGCGCTCTACGGGTTCTGTCGATATGCCGACGACATCGTGGATGACCTTGGCCCAGTTCCAGTAGCAGAACGCACGGCGGCACTGGCCGGTTTTGGTGAGCGCTTCTTTCGTGATCTTGCCGCTGGTGCATCCACCGACCCGGTGTTGATGGCCGTCGTGGATACGGTGCGCAAGTTCCCGATTGATCCTGAGTGTTTTCGTCGATTTTTGCGCAGCATGACGATGGACCTCACCGTTGCTCAATATGAAACATGGGCCGACTTGCTCGACTACATGGATGGCTCGGCTGCGGTCATTGGGGAGATGATGTTGCCGATTCTTGAGCCACAGAATCCGGCAGCATTCGGACACGCGCGCGACTTGGGGAATGCGTTTCAGTTGACCAACTTTTTGCGCGATGTGAACGAAGACCTCGACCGTGGTCGGGTGTACATCCCGCAAGAAGACGTGCGTCGCTTTGGCGTTGATCTTTCCTCGCGTACCTGCACACCAGCGTTCGTGGAACTCATGAAGTTCGAGATAGCGCGTTGTCGCAGCTTGTACGCCTCGGCCGACTTGGGTATTGCGATGCTGCCCGATCGTTCAGCGCGGTGCATTCGAGCAGCGCGAACGCTCTATTCACGTATCTTGGACGGCATCGAGGTGCAACAGCACGACGTGTTTGCACAACGAGTATCTGTGCCTACCATGCAGAAGGCGTTGATGGTGGCGCGCCTCATGTTGCCATTCGGGTCGTGACCCACACCGCGTCTCGCGCAACATCAGTGGCGGTGCGCGGTGCATACGTATCGCTCGGTGTGATGGTGGCAGCGATGATTGCCACGCCGCTGTTTGCACAACGCAGTGATGAGCGCACGCTTCTGGCCAGTGTGGTGGTGCTGAGTTTTTTTGCTACTGCAGTGTTATCGGCGTGGAATGTGTATCGCTTTCGTGCGGTGGTGGCTGCTGCTGTGGTGATCGTTGCCACCTACGTCGTCGAGGTGTTGGGAAGTACGACTGGTGTGCCATTCGGTGCCTACGACTACACGGATCAGTT